>JABAAA010000153.1 GCA_014239005.1 Alphaproteobacteria bacterium
GTCGGCAGCGAGCGCGAGCAAAAGACGATCGTATGCCAACTCCTCCCCCGTCGAGAGCATAAGACGACGCTCCTCGGCGTCCAGCTTTTCGACAAAGGTGTTCAGCCAAAGATTGACCTTGTTCTTCTTGAACCACCCCTCGTCCAAAAGAGAAAGAGCGCTCAGCCCGCTGCGTCCGTAGATCAGACGACAAAGACCCATACGATTGTAAAAACTGTACGGCTCGGCGGCGATCTGCGCAATCTTGCAATGGGGGCTGAGCATGCGCAAAAACTGAACGGCGCTTGAACCCGCAACGCCGTTGCCGACCACGATCACACGCAAATCCTTGTTCGAATCTTGCGCTTGCGTCTTCGGCACGACGATATCGGGCTCGATGCGTCCCAGCGAAAAAGCTCCGGGCATCACAGAGCTGCCCACCTCGACGGGCAGCTTCTTCGCTTTGGCATGCGAAATGTTTGTGCTGATCTCCACCTTGCCGCAAACCTTCATCATGCAGGCCATGCGCGCCTTGCCGAGCAGTCCGAGCCGTAGCAGCGTGTTGCGTTCCTCTTCTCCCAAATCTTCGACATTCTCCTCGCCTTGCAGCACGACGATCGGATCGGCGCCGCAGATCCCCATGCGACAGCCGCTCTCGATAGGCAGCCCCTTAGCCTCCATCGCCTCCAAAACAGGTCTGTCGGGCTTGGCGAGGCACAGCGTGTTCGATTGCTCTTCGAAAACCTCGAAGCCGCTGTCCTCCTGATCCGCCAAAGATTTCTGCAAGCCCGTCAAACTGCCGACACCGATACTTTGTCCCTTCGTCGTCAGCCACAGAAAACGTCGCTCTTGCAGCAGAGAGCCCGCAAGCCACCCCAGCAGCAGCAGCAGCAGAAAGACACGAATCGCCATGAGATGCTCCTCCCCCCAAACGCCGACGACGGCGCTCGCCTCTCCGCCTGCAGCAAGGACGGGTAGCAGCATACCGAGGCTGCCGACAAAGGCATCGCCGTCTTGCGCAAGCTCGACGCGCAGACCCACAAGGCTCTGCATGGAGGAGAACATCGTCGGCAGAGCAAACCAGTAGAAGATCGACAAGGCGGTGCATAGAGCGAGCAGCGCGATGCGATAAGCGCTCAGCGGAATGTAGGCGAGCAAGAAGAAGTACAGCCCTCCCGAAAAGACGATCGCAGTCAACAAAGAGCGCAGGTAGAGCGCCGTGCTTTCTTCGACCAACCCTCGATAGGAAAAGAAGCCAAAGACAAGCCCCGGCAACAATCCCAAGAAGGCGTGTCGATGCCAAGCGTAGCGATGGTTCGGGTCGTTCAGATCTTCGATCAAGGCAGGGCGCGGGTTGAAGTCGTAGCAGTTCTTGTGGCATCCGACGCAAGGCTTGCAGAAAGCGTTCGGCACGACGAGGGCAGGTGCTTGCCCGTAGACTTTTTGTATCGGCGCGAGCGGGCAGAAGCTGCCGCACCATCCGCTCTTGCCCTTGAACAGGATCCCTCCCAGAAGGGCGGCGGCGGCGAAGGCGGCGAGCAGCGCGAGCAAGGCGTGGTTTGCGTTCTCGAAGACCAACGGTCTCAACACGACGATGGCAACGAAGGCAAGCCCGGCAATCGCGAAGGTCCATTGTCCCAAAAAGCGTGGCAAGCTGGCAGCGAAGGAGAGGCGCAACAAGCGCGGCAGCTGATTGATCGTCGCCAAAGGACACAGGTTGCGCCAAAGCCCCGGCACGAGCAGCAACACCAACGGCATCAGAGGAATGGCGAGATTCCAAAAAAACTGCTTGGCCCAAGCATGCTCTAGCCACAAACAGGCGAGGAGCACCGCCAGCAGTGCGAAGAAGACAAGGCGCAAAACCCACCACAGAAAGGGAGGCAGGATGCGTTTCGCTTGCGTGTAGTTGACAAAGGGGCGCTGTAGGAGCGAAGGCATCGTGAAATATCGAGCGCGCGCGCTCCACTCAGCGCGAGGCAATCAGGGAAGCCATGAATCGGTTGCGCATGGAGAGAACTTTTCCGAAATCGAACAAAAGCTGTCTGGCAAGAAAAGGCTCTTCTGCAAACAAGCGTTCAAAGTCCTGCCGCGTGATTCGCAGCACCAACCCTTTGCTGATCGCCTGAATCGTCGCGCTACGCGGTTTTCGTTCAAAGAAAGCCATTTCGCCGAAGACCGAGCCTTCGGGAATCACGGCGAGCACGCGCTGTCCGAAGAAGGGCTGTTTCACGACGACTTGAACCTCTCCCTCGGCGAGGATGAAGACGGCATCGTCCTTGTCTCCTACCGTGATGAGATTGTCCTTAGGCTCGAAGCGTTGCGCGGTGGCAAAGTCGAGCAGACGCTTCCAGTCGTCTTGCGTCAGGTGTTTGAGAACAGAGTTCGTCTCGTCGTCAAGGCGTTTGGAGCGGCTCGAGTCCTCTCCCTTCGTTTGCAAGGCTTTCTTCTTGCTGGCTGTCTGGTAGTCGAAATTCTTCATAGAAACTCCGGCGGCGAGCACGCGCCGCTTCGCACGATCCATCTTCTTCGGACCCTCCTCATCGCCCCCGTAGACGATACTATAGGAGCTGTGCTAACCTTGCAACGATTGTTTTCAAGAGTGGTTTTTCCAAGAAGGATTCTCCTCGACGCTGATGCCCGCACTGCCGCCACGCAAAGACAACGACAACGACGAAGACTCGCGCAAGATTCCGCACAAGAGCCTCGACAGCTTTTCCTGTTGCATGCCCTTCGACGACGGGTCGTTTTTCTACAGCTTGCAGCGTTTGGAAGAACGGCTCCCTCGCATCAAAAGTCTTCCCTTCTCGTTGCGCGTCCTTTTGGAGAACTTGTTGCGCTTCGAAGACGGCACGAGCGTCCGTCGAGACGACATCGCCAGCTTCGAGGCTTGGCAGGAAGAACGCCGCATCGAGCGCGAGATCGCCTATCGTCCCGCGCGCGTCTTGTTGCAGGACTTTACGGGCGTTCCTGCGCTCGTCGATTTGGCGGCGATGCGCGATGCCATGGCGGAATGGGGAGGCGATGCGCAACGCATCAATCCTCTGATCCCCGTCGATTTGGTGGTCGACCATTCGGTCGTCGTCGATCACTTTGCCGTGCGCGACGCCTTTCGGCTGAATGTGAAGCGCGAGTACGAGCGCAACCGCGAGCGCTACGAGTTTTTACGCTGGGGGCAGCGTTCGTTTGCAAACTTTCGCGTCGTGCCGCCGGGGACGGGTATTTGTCATCAGGTGAACTTGGAGTATTTGGCACAAAG
>JABAAA010000154.1 GCA_014239005.1 Alphaproteobacteria bacterium
TGCTGATCGTCTGTCCGTCGGCGGCAAGCCATCCTGTCGGAGCTGTGCTTCGAAAGAAATCAAGAAGAGTGCCCGTAGGCAATGCGGCGCTCGAAGGTCGGAGAGCTTGCGGCAATATGCCCCCTTGAGCCAGCGCAACAACTTCTCCTTCGTTGTTGCCAATATTTTTGAACGCGGCACTGCCAAGCCTATCGAGAAGAGCGTTGAAGTGTTGAATAAGGTTCAGCAGTTCCGTCCTGGCTTGACGAGGATCGTCGTCTTCGCTGTCAAGGTGAACAGAGGTGGCATGCTGGATGGGGGAAGAAATGTTGCTCATGCTGTCTCCTGTGAGAGGGTGAGGTTAGTGTTGCCTGTCGATGACGAATTCGCTCAGATTGGGAGGAATGTTTTCCTCTGCGCGGACAGCGATTCGGAATTGTACGAACCGTGTCGATACGACATGGTCGGGGATACTTTGAAAACTACCCTCGACGGGCAAACCTTCGTTTTCTCGCCAGGCGATCGCGAATTGTCCTTGCGCAGAGATGTGAAAGACGGGTTGAAATTCTTGAACGGTGCCCAAATCGATGACCTCCGTCGTGTATTCGAGCGAATCGCTGACGGGCAGAATGGTCTTCCATGCGTTAGAGACTTGTCTCCATGTGGCGGGCAAATCGTTCCATCCGCCTTGTGATCGGGGTTGGTAGTGATTGAGATCGGAGACGAGCCCCTCGTTGCTACGATCGCCCTGCCATCTCCGCGTTGCCTCGTCTCGGGGCAGGGCGTTCTGTGCGCCGGTGACGACGATGGTCGTTTTCGCGGCGAGCGTGGAAGGAATGTTTTGGCGGTTGTAGGATCTAAGCGCGAAGAGGAGGCGTCCTGCTTTCGGAGGAGGAAAGACGAAGGAGTATCGTTGTCGGAGGGGTTGAGCGTGGACTTTCACCATGTCCTGCCACGGAGCGTCTTCCACGCCTTGCTTGTATCGCAACTCCAGATGTCCGAGCAAGTAGAGCGCGCTGTCGATCTCCCAGCTGGCTTCGAGCGCGCCGTGTCGTTCTTGGACCTGAAACTGACGCGGTACGGCGGGAGGTTGGAACAGCCCTGTGTAGGAATAGTTGTAGAGGGTTTGCCACTCGCTTGTAATTCCGAGCGAGTTCACCATACGGATTCGACAATCGTAAGTTTTTCCCTGTCTTGCCTGCGTGATGTCGTATTGCGTTGTTTCTTGTGGCAGGTTGATCCCTGACCATTCTTGTTCAGAGCTTTCTTTCCATTGCAAACTGATGCTTCGGATCAACCTTGACGGCAGGAACCAGCGAGCGACGAGGTGGCTGGGAATCGCTCCTTCGTTGTCGATATGTTCCGTATCTGCCAAGCTTTCAATGTTGAGTTGCAGTTGGAAATCTATCCGTTCAAAAAAAGGAGACGGCAGGAGATTGGTAGTGTCAGGTAGGTGTGCGTCGGTTAATTGATAATCGTTGTAAGCGGTGATGTCGTATTCTTGAAGCTCCAGATCGATTCCCAGATGTTCGTTAATTTTCCATGCAAGCACTCGACAAGGTTTGTTGATGTATCCTATTTGCGGCAGGGTGATGGTGACGACATCCCACACTTCGATGCCGAGTGCTGCAAGTGTTGCCGGAAATTGTATTCTTGCGCCTGGGCGAACGATGTCGAGTGCTAGTCTCGCGAGCCTTTGCGCCTCTTGTGTAGAGGTTGTGAAGTTAAGATTGAGATCGTAGAAAAGCTTTTTGCCACCGTCGTCTATCGTGTATTGGGTGTTCGAGACGGGTTGTAGATCGACTTTCAACCATTGCTGTTTATGGTCGAAGAAGTTTGCGCGCACGCTGTTGAAGAGTTGGTTGCGTTCGGGTTTCGGCAATCCTTTCGGATCGTCGCGTAGGTGCGAAGCGTCGAGGTGGGCTGCGGGCAGTTGCGGGCTTGCAGGAAACATGCGGTATTGTCCTTGCGTATAGACGAGCACAGCGCCGCAGCTGCTGAGAAGTTGTTCGATGACGTCGATCGGAGCTTGGTCAAGGGTGACAACGCCATTGCAACAGTATCGTTTTTTTTCGTCAACCACTTGGTCGCAGATATTGGCGGCCTCGACGAAGCTTTGCCAGTCGATTTCGTGCGCCTCGCACTCCAGCCCGTAGGGGTTGGTGAGATAGTCGAGCACGCACAGGGCGGGGTTGTCACTGAACCGATAGGCGCTTGCGTCGTTGCTGGGATGTACAAGGTTCTCGCCTTCGACCAGTTCGCCCAGTCTTGGATCGTAGAGCTTTTTGCCTCGCACGATCGCGCTGATGTTGGGCAGTCCCAAGTTCCACAAGTTTTCCTCCCAGCGCAAGGCGACATGCACGTATGCGATATTCTGTCCTCTGTGCGTCGCGTCCCAAGCAGGCGCGGCGCCCGCGAGTGTGCTGTCGGCTTGTTGTTGTCTTGTGCCGAGATGGGCGGTGAACTGTACATGGTCTTGGTATTTTTCGTGCGTACTGGGTTCTTCGTTGAGCCACAGCTGTTCGATGGCGTCGCATTCGTGTGCGGCGAAGGTCAGGACGAGGTGCAGGGTTCCTGCGCGTCCTGTGGAGTAGGCGAAGGTGAGTAGTCCTGATTTTCTGACCTTGCCGTAGACGATTTCTCGTGGCGCTTCGTTCGAGCGCAAAATGCGTTTGCGCCCGACGGGAGTGCTGTGCGGAGAGTATTGGATGTTGGGTCTGCTCGAGGAGAGGGCGAGCGAGAGGACGGCGTTGATGCCGCCGTAGACGAGGGCGGTTGCGATGCCGGCTCCTCCTGCGACGGAAGTGGCGACGCTGATGGCGGCGGGAATGAGTGCTGCGGGCATGGGAGCTTAGGCGATCTGCCAGGCTTTGATCATAGCGAGCTGTCTCTTGCGAATCCTTGCGATGCCGCGCGGTTTTCGCGGTAGCACGAATCCTGAAGCAGACAGGTCGACCACGCCCAACGCGATCCATGATTGTTCTTCGAGCTGTCCTTCTTCGAATTGTCCTTCTTTGTGCGGAGCGAACATCGTTTGTGCATTTTTTCTCGTTGGGGACATGGCGAGGACGGCGATGTCGCCGCTCTGCAAGGAGGCGTGGTTTGTCAAGGTATCGAATTGTTCGAGCGCCTGTTCTACCCTTTCGAGCAGCGGTTGCTTTTGCTGCAAACGTCGCGCGCCTTTGCCTGAACGGTA
>JABAAA010000155.1 GCA_014239005.1 Alphaproteobacteria bacterium
GCTGCGTCGCACCATCGCCGCATGCGAAAAATCTCCGTCCTCCCCGAACGGAACCTCTCGCAACAGAAAATAGCGAACCCGATCCAATCCGTAAGAATCCACCAACGCCAGCGGATCGATCACATTTCCCACGGACTTGGAAATTTTCTCGCCCTCGTTCGTCCACCACCCGTGCGCGAAAATCCGCTTCGGCAAAGGCAAGCCCGCCGACATCAACAACGCAGGCCAGTAAACTCCATGAAATCTCACAATATCCTTGCCCACCATGTGCATGTCCGCAGGCCAGCAGTCAAACAACTGATCCTCTTCGTCAGGAAAACCCACCCCCGTCAAATAGTTCGTCAAAGCATCGACCCAAACGTACATCACATGCCCCTCCCGCTCAGGGACGGGAACGCCCCAAGAAAAGGAAGTGCGCGAAACACACAAATCCCACAACTTGCCCTCGACAAAAGAACGAACCTCGTTCATTCGCGCCCGAGGCAGGATGAAATCAGGATGCGCGTCGTAATGACGCAACAAGGCATCCCGATACTTCGACAATCGGAAAAAAATACTGGGCTCGACAACCCACTCAACCTCGCCTCCGCTCGCCGAAACCTTCGTGCCGTCCGCCCGCTCCACCAGCTCGGAAACGTCGCAATAGTTCTCGTCACGCACCGAATACCACCCCTCGTAGTCCTTGTCGTACAGATCGCCGCTCGCCTGCAACCTCGCCCAAAAAGCCTGCGCGCTCACGCGATGCCTGTCCTCCGTCGTGCGCACAAAACCGTCGTAGGAAATCTGCAGCCTTTCTGCCATCGAGCGAAAGTTCTCGGCAAACCTATCCGTGAATAACGTCGTCTCCTCCCCCGCACGCCGCGCCGCTTGCTGAACCTTCTGCCCATGCTCGTCCGTGCCTGTCAACAAATGGCACTTGTACCCCCGCAAACGCTTGTAACGCACCACGACATCGCTCGCCAAGCTCGTGTAGGCATGCCCTATGTGAGGCTTGTCGTTCACATAGTAAATCGGCGTCGTCAGATAAAATCGTTTTTTCGTAGCCATAGCCATAGCCATAGATATCTTCTCAACAAGCCTCTCGCAAGCCCTCGAGCGCATAATCGGCAGACAAGGCAACATCGCCGCCTCGTGCAGCGCGACTGCCGAGCAAATGCGGAACGCTACGTTGCCACAATTCCTGCCAAAAAGTAGCAGTCGTGCGCTCGATTGCATCGCGCGCATCGCACGACAACAATGCCAACATATTTTCTGGCAAACCCTCTTGCCAGCTCTCGTCTCCCTTCGCCCTCTTCTTGCCGGCGCTCGCTTGGGCGCGCACGGCAGCAGCGAGGAATCGTTGCCACAGGAAACGAAAAGCTTCGGGTCTTGTGGCAGCGAAGGACTTGTCCGCCAGCATGTCGGAAAAGGAAAAGGAAAGGGCTTTGCTGTCCGCGCTTTTCGCGCCCCCCTCCCCTGTCGTCCGTCGTCTATCGGCGAGGCGGCGAGAGAGTGCCGCCCCGAAGGCTTCGAGGAACTCTTCGCCCCCTGCATCCAACAGCAAGCCCGCGTATGCAAAGGATCCTGCGGACAAGGCGGCGATTCGACGGGCTGTTGCTTGCGTCTTGCCGCGAGTGCACAGGACATCGGCGATCTTTTGGCAAGAAATATCCTGAAAGGGTAAGGCACGGCAGCGCGAGCGCAAGGTCGCGGGCAGCGCCTCGCTTGCATGGCAGACGAGCAACAGCACGACGCGCCTGCCTGGTTCTTCGACAAGTTTTAACAAGGCGTTTGCCGCCTCGCGGTTCAGGCGATCGGCAGAATCGACGATGCCCACCCGATAGCGTGAGGAGACAGGGGTTTTGTGTAAAAAGCGCACCAGCTCGCGCGCTTGTTCGACCGTTATCTCTTTCTCCCCCTCGCTTGCGAGCACGGCAAGATCGGGATGCGTGGCGAGCTGAACCTGTCGAAAGACTTCGCTAGAAGGCATCGAGGCTGCTGCGAAGGTTGCAGCCACGTCTTCGTCGGAAGGTGAGCGGTGTCGGCTCAACAATGCGCGCGCTGCTCGATAGGCGAAGGTGGCTTTGCCCACCCCGCGCGTTCCTTGCAGCAGCCACGCGTGAGGCAGCCGTCTACTGCGCCACGCGCGCAGGAAGGCTTGCTCCGCATCCTCTTGTTCGTAGAGCTGCGAGGTCAGACGGGGCGAAGGCAGAGCGCCTTGCTCTTCGTCGTCGACGGGCTGGGGTGGGTTAGCGACTGACTTTAGCATGGGGTTGGGCATGGACTTTAGCATGGGGTTGGGCATGGACTTTAGCATGGGGTTGGGCATGGGGTTGAGTATGGGTTTTGGCGAACAAACAGCGATCGACGGTTTCTCGGATCTGCCGTGCGACCTCTTGCTTTTCCGCGCGCGCATCGACGATGTGCCATGCCTGCCCTTCCTTCTCGGCGCGTTGTTTCAGGAAGGCGCGGACGCGTTCAAAAAACGCGAGTCCTCGTCGTTCAAACGGATCGCTCATGTTTTCTTTGTTGTTTTCGTTGTTTTCTTTTTCACCTTCTTTGTTGTCCCAGCGCGCCTGCGCCTCGATAGGCGGCAGATCGAGCAGAAAGCCCAGATCCACCTTGATCTCAAGCCTATCTTCTTCGAGCGAGTTCAAGGCGATGCGATGCAAATCTTCGAGCGCAGACGGGTCTGCTCCGCCTGCCGCCTGATAGGCGAAACCTGACAGGGCGAATCGATCGCTCACGACCCATGTTCCCTGCTTCAAGGCGGGGGCGATGAGGGTGCGCGCATGTTCTCTGCGCGCGGCGTTGAACAGCAAGGCTTCTGTGATCGCGTCGGTTTTGTGTTGCAACAGCCATGCGCGCAAGTGGTCTCCCAAGTTCGAGCCGCCGGGCTCGCGCGTGGCGATGCATGCCATGCCTTGCTCTGTCAGGTAGCGTTGCAAGGTTTTGGTCTGCAGGCTTTTGCCTGCGCCGTCGATTCCTTCGATCACGACGAACCTGCCGCGCGAGTTCGTTGCGTTGTTAGGCATGGTTTTTTTGCGTCAGCGCAGCACGCGCACTTGAGCGTCGGGAAAGCCTGCGTTGTGTAGACGATCGAGCAAGGCTTCGATCTTGGGGTCGTCGTAGTTTTGGAGCGGACCGAGCAGCAGACGCGTCAGGGAGGCATCGGAGGCGGGC
>JABAAA010000156.1 GCA_014239005.1 Alphaproteobacteria bacterium
TTTTAACTCTAGATTCTATCTGCTCCAAGGTTAGAGTGTATGCCTCATCGTGTCCTGGAGGACGGTAAAACGCGCAGAATTTACAATCAGTTATGCAGACGTTTGTATAATTTAAGATTATATTATTTACAAAAGATGCTCTCTTGCCGTAGAGTTTTTGTGTCAAATGTCCAGCGACCATTCCCATCAGATGAACATCAGGGGAGCGTAGCATACGAATACAGTCATCTTTTTCAAGTTTTATCCCAGAGAGAGATTTCTCCAAGACATCGCCTATGTCACTTGATGAGATGCTCTGTTGAACCTGTGCCAATACTAGCTAATTTCTTGTTTGGTTAATAACCTTTGAGTTTGTGTATTTATGGTAAAACCTACAATTTGGATCTTAAAAAAGATGGAATTTTCAATGGTCGTTATTTTAACGGCAATCTCAATTCGCCAGATTCGGTGACGATTGATCCCATCTACTATTTTTTGTTAAAGTTTTGAAAATTTTTACATGTATTGTACGAATAATCAATAAAGTGCATTTCAAATCTTCTCATAGATAGATCTCAACAGTTGTATTGTTCTGTTGTACATAACAATTATATTTTAACATATGTTTTTGTCATCATTGTATGTCAAATATTGTGATGAAAGATACAATATTACTAAAAATTGTAGAACTATAAAATTTGGCACATTGGAAGAATATAGCAAATTAGAAACAAGTGATCCTAGAGCAGACTCAACGGAAGGAGTTCTTAGTCGTACCCTTGACAATGAAGAATTTAAAATCAGTCCTAATGATCCTAGATTTCCTAATTTTTTTTCGGGAGATGTATATGTACAATCTATGAAAGGTGTGCAAGGTGTTATTAAGACTAACATAAATTGTCATGTTTTTTGTATGACACAATTAGAACCATCTCAATCTAATGTAATAACACAGCACAAAGAACATTTTAAAGTTAATTCTCATTGGGAAATTGATGATGCAAAAATAGGAATTTTTTTAAATTATTTGATAATGTTATATAGGAATTCACTTACAATAGATGATTTTCTGCATGAATCTCAAGAAATAATTAAAAATAATTTTTTAGGTGTCAATTTGGAGATACGTACTCATTCAATTAATTATGTCGACACCAAAAGTATTTCGATACGTGATAACAATTCAGATCTTTTCGATAGAGCGGTATTTCATAAAAGTGATAAATTTAGAAATGAACAAGAATATCGAATAGCGTTTATAGTTAAAAATGGGAATAATAATCAATTATTACATATAAAAAACAATCAAAAAATTGTAAATATTATTCCAGGATATATTTGATAAATTTTACCTACCAATACTTTGACTACAAATAAATACAATTTTAAACAGAATGATATTAGAATTAGGTGTGAATAATTGAAGTCACTTTTGCACCACAGTATAATGTGAATATAGAGAAACATTTAGAATTATAGTACAAAAAGGGTATCTAATCACGAATTATCACGCATGGGAAATACCCATGTTTTGGATCCCTAACTGAACATAAAATACTCTAATTGAACAGTGTGTTTGGATCTTACAAAAAAACTTAAGATAGAACAGTGTACAACATACGGCTCTGGTATGTTACCGAGACCGTGGATGATTTGAAATATGGATCTTCTCCAAATAACACCTCATTGGTTAGATTTATTTGATAATTGTCTTTCTCTCTGTTGGCGGCTTCTGCATTTTTTACACCATGATTGAACATATTCTTTACCTTGATATAACCTAAATCCAAATTTTGCGGAAACTGCATCCCTACCTTTTGCAGTTTTTCCACATTCGTGACAATATGCTTCACTTTCCATATTCATATTATTGACTTTTTTTGTTATAAGCATTTTCTAAAAGATTTAGATCGTAGACATGATGTTAAAAAATATGAAACAGAGAAAATCACATGAAATTGAATTGTGGACAGGAATTAATTCAAAGATTTCCTTATGTTGCATTATATTTTGGGAATGTGCATGGCGATCATCAATTAAATATGAGATCGGAGATTATTCCAAAACCATGCCGAAATTAACTAATAATCAAGGGGTCATTTTGTGCCCAAGTTGTATAATCACATCATTGTGCAGAAATTAGCATAGGACATTCAAAGGGTTACAGATTTATCATAATTATTGCAAACCTTACATAGGCATTGGTAACAAAACTCTAGGTAGTGAAGCAAGCATAATAATATGGCGAATGATAAGTAATAAACGCTTATTCAAAAAGTAAGATCTAAATTAGGGGAGTGATCGCCCCGATTGATCTTGGTTTCAGAAGTAGGATTCAAATTAATACCACAAATAGCATGGTACAACCAAATTGCAGAACAAATTAAAACAAGTAAACGGATAATTGACACATTACCAATTAAAGATATTTCTGACATGTATGATTCTAAAAAATTCATATGTGATACTTGTGGTAAGAGTTTAGGAAAATGTGATTTTAGTATGAGTGATCATGTGACACATTTGATAAATCCTAGCATATATTGGAGTTGTGAAGATTGTATTAATTCAGATATAAGAAATGGAGGTATTTTCGGTATGTCGGAATTATCAAGATCAGAAATATGGAAAGAAAATCAAAGATAATTTGGATCGAAATATTTATAAACTATAGATTCCTTACCATTATAATGACAGAATACAGAATACGTTGTGTAACACAAGATAGCAATGGAGTAATAACACATGTTGGAATTGAAGGTACTACATATACAGTTAGTCAAGTTGCGAAATTGATTAATAGTAACACGCATTCATTTTACACACTTGTTAATGGCCATAAAGCACTAGTTTACGCAAGAGTTAGTTCATCTGGAAATTGGTTTCTTACTACAACCCCAGATGGAATTGACGCAAATAATCTAGACAACCTACCTAGTTGTTAAACTATTCATTTTAACAATTATTTTTATAAATTATAGTTTTTATGATCGCAGTTCTTTTATTTAATGATATCAAAAACGAGAATAAAGTATAACTGACTAAAATTACCAACTAGGTAGAAATCCACATTTCAAGTCAGCCACAGATCTCGATAACGCAGCAGAGCCGTATGTTGTACACTGTTCTATCTTAAGTTTTT
>JABAAA010000157.1 GCA_014239005.1 Alphaproteobacteria bacterium
GGCGTGCTTGCTCACGCGGGCAAGCGAACATCGTCACTCAGCAGGTAGCGATCTTAAGGTTAAGACGCGCCTTTGTTTCGCGCGAGGCGTACGACGATCCAAACGGGCAACAGCACCGCGATGAGCGTCAGCAGGACAAGAAAGCCGAAGATGAGGGCGGTGGCAAGCAGGGCTGTGATCAGGAACAGCAACAGGTATCCGAGCAGGGGATTTTTCTTTTTGCCTATCTTGTATCGTTGCACAAAGATGGTTGAGGAGCTTTGTGGTGGGGGGGGTCGTGGTGAGGTGGGTCGTCGTGCGCTGCGCTGTTCGTGCGGGTTGTAGGGTTTGGCTTGCAGGTGTTCTACGGGTTTTTTCGAGGCGGGCATGGGGTGGTGCGGGGAGTCAGGGTTGTTGTTCGGGGTTAGTTTCGGAGGCAGTTTCGGGGTGGTGAGTAGCGATACGTTTGAGGATGGTTCGTTTCAACTTTTTGGCTTTGTCGGCGAGTTGTGCGTTGCGGCGGGTGAGCAGGAATTCGTCCAGCCCTCCTTTCTTGTCGATGGTTCGAAGGGTCGAGGCGGCGATACGCAGGCGGATATGTCGTTGCAGGGTATTGCTGTAGAGGCGCGTCGATTGCAGATTAGGCTCGAAGGTACGGCGTGTTTTGTTGTGCGCGTGCGACACATTGTTGCCGTGCATGACGCGTTTGCCGGTGAGGGAGCAAGCTTTAGACATGGCGGGATTGTGGGTTGTTTCAGGGGGCAAGTCAAGTGTGTTTGCGAGCGTGTTTTATTGATTTTTTTTCTTTCGCAGCCCTCGAAAAAAGCTCTGCAAAAGCTCCCGCGCCTCGTCCTCCCTAATTCCCCCATACACCTCCATCCCCCCTCGTCCCCGTACTTCCGCCAACAAACAAGCCCCATGCTCGACCGCTCCCCCCTTCGGATCGAACGCTGCAAAAAACAACCTCGACAGACGAGCATGCACAATCGCCGCTGCGCACATCGCACAAGGTTCCAAAGTCACATACAAAGCACAGCCCTCAAGCCATCGTCCTCCCTCTCCTCCCTCTCCTCCGTTGCCCCCGTTCGCCGACACTTGTCGCTTCTTCCGCAACCCCTCGCGGATGGCAAGCAACTCCGCATGCGCCGTCGGATCCCGATCCCGCTCGATCCGATTCTGACAGAGCGCAAGCTCACGCCCGCCCGCATCCACCAATAACGCCGCCACAGGCACCTCGCCCAATGCCCCCGCCTCGCGCGCACTCCGAAGAGCTTGCGCCATAAAATCTTGCCGAACATCCTGCGAGGAATTTTGCGGGAATTCTGTCGGCAAGGTCGCGCTCCCCGTCGCTGTACGCATGTCTCGTCACGCTCGTCTGAGAAAGAGAAGTAGCGCTACGAACGCAAAGCCCGCGAAGAATCCGCCGCAATGCCCGATCCACGCGATCTTCTCGTTCAACACGAAAGGAGCAACGATCCCGATCAAGGCGTTGAACAACAGCCAAACGACGACGAACCGCCAAGCGTTCTTTCGCGTGGCAAAAGGTCCTGGCAGGCGCGCCCTGCCCAAGACGATCGGATAGGCGCATAGCGCTCCCATCAGTCCGGAGACGCCCCCCGAAGCGCCGATGCGCTGCGCCTTGCTTTGCATGTCGATCGCAAATTCGGCGAGCGCGCCGCACATCGCTGCCGCAAGGAAGATGAGCAAAAACAACGTGCCGCTGGTGCGCTTGGCGACAGGAATGCCGAATGCGAGCAGAAAACCCAAGTTGACGAACAGGTGTGTCGGATTGGCATGCAACAGCACATGGAAGAAGAGCGCAGGAATCCCTTGCCAATGGTAGAGTTCGAAAGGCACGAATGCGAAGTGGTGCAAAAAAATACCTCGCACGATGGGGTCGCCGTAAGCGACCATGCCGTAGCAGACGAGGATGAGCGAGCAGACACCCCATACGACTAACGTGGCGGGATCGGGCTCTTTTGCGCGCGAGGAGTGAGGCGGTGTCATGCGGGAGCAGGGAGGAGGTTGACCAATCCTTCGGCGAAGGCTTGTGCGCGAAAAGGCTCGATATCTTGAAGTCCTTCTCCTGCGCTGATGTAAGGTACGGGGAGGGGGTTGTTCTCGTGCGCCAAGGCGACGAGTGCACCTGCGCACGCGCTGCTGTCTAGCTTCGTCAGCAGTAGCTTGCAGACAGGCACGACGGCGGCGAATTGTTTCACCTGCAAGCGCAGAGTCTGCCCCAAGGTTGCGTCCAAGACAAGCCAAAATTCTACGCGCGGCGGCTTGTCCTTCGCAGCCCTCGTCTGCGCCGCCTGCTTGAGAAGGGCGCGCTCGATCTTGGCGAGCTGTTGCATCAGGTTCGCGTCCGAGTGCTGCCGTCCCGCCGTGTCGATCATGAGAATGTCGTATCCCTGCTCGTTTGCTTGCGCCTGCGCGAGAAAAGCGAGCGCAGCGGGGTCGGAGTGGCGTTCGGCGACGACCAGCGCCGCGTCCGAACGCGTAGCCCACGCCCGAAGCTGCTGGGTAGCAGCAGCGCGGAAGGTGTCGCCCGCCGCCAGCAACACACGCGCGCCTTTCTCTTGAAAGCGTGCGGCGAGTTTTCCTGCCATCGATGTTTTGCCACAGCCGTTCAATCCCAGCAACACGATCACCAACAGCTCCTTCTTGCCTTCTCGCTTCGCTCCCTTCCTGTCAAACAGCGTCTCCTCTGCCATTTCGCAAGGACGCAATGTTTTTCCGACGAGCTCTCGCAAGGCGTCTTGCACCTCCTCCATGCGATCGGGGTTGCGAAAGTTCCTTGTCGCAAGCGCCGTGGCGAGCCGCGCGGCACTCTCGTATCCCAAGTCGGCTTCCAGCAACGCCTCTTCGATCAGCTCGCGCGAGGCGGGCGAAAGACGCGTTCCCGAAACCCGACGCACGAAGGCGCGTTGCAAACGCTCCGCGCTCTTGCTCAGGGCAAGCATGGCCTGTTGTCTCCGCTGGCTCCGCTGTCTCTGCTGTTTTTTCCATGCGCGCCGTGAGCGAGCGCGGACAGGATTGCTCGCCTATAGCAAGAATACGCGCACTCACGATACTGCCTTTAAGACGCGTTCCGCCCAAACGTTTCGCGGCGGGGTCTGTCGGCT
>JABAAA010000158.1 GCA_014239005.1 Alphaproteobacteria bacterium
AATACACCGCAGGAAGAGCTGAACCGCGCACCGCGCTCAGGATTGTTCTTCGGCTATCCCTTCTTCGGCGGTGGCAAGGATCGCACGAAGCAGTTCCGAGGCAAGACGCCGTTGCAAGAGGCGACCTTTCCTGTCGCAACCTTTCCGGCGCACACCGCACCTTTGGGCGTGCATTTCTACCGCGGCGACAGACTCAAAGATCTGAAAGGGGATGCGATCGTCGCCTTGCACGGATCGTGGAATCGCTCGGTACCGGACGGGTATCGCGTGATGCGACTCCACTTCGATCCTTCCGATCCTGTGCCGCGCAAGCAAAGCGTGTTCGTCGACGGATTTTTGCGTCTGAAGGGGGGACGCGGCAGACCGGTCGATGTGAAAACCCACTGGGACGGCGGCTTGCTGATCTCGGACGACGCACGGGGAATCGTCTATAAAATCGAATAGGCGAATCGGACAAGCGAATCGGCAAGCGAATCGAACAAGCGAATCGAACGAGCGTCATCGTTTCGGCAATTCGTGCTATAATGAAGCAAGCAAGAGATACGTTATTATAGGAACGATGAGTCAAGAATGATGATCTCTGTACGCCGATTTGCACGCCGATTTGTTTTGTCTTTTCGTTTGACGGCGGCAGTCGCTCTCGTGGGGCTTTCGGCGCAGCAAGCGCAGGCGCAAGGCGCAAGGGAGGGCGACAAGCAGGTCGAGCGCGACGACGCGTCGGTTTGTGTCGAACTCACGCAGCTGGCAGAACGCACGCGTCGTTTTCCGAAAGGACTGCTGTACGCGATTGCGCGCGTCGAATCGGGCAGGACAAGAGCGGACGGCAAAGGGACGACGCCTTGGCCGTGGACGGTCACGGTTCAAGGGGACGGGCGCTACTACGACAACAAGCAGCAGGCGGTGCGCGTCGTCGAGCAGCAGCAACGCGACGGCAAATCGAACATCGATGTCGGCTGCATGCAAGTCAATCTCCACCATCACGGTCGCGCCTTCCGTACCGTTGCAGAAGCGATCGATCCCGTCAACAATGTCGCGTACGCCACCGAGTACTTGGTCGTCTTGTACAAGCGCTACAACAACTGGGAAGAAGCGATCAAGCACTACCACTCCTCAGACCCGACCAAGCACGACTATTACCTGACGCGTGTCAAACGTGCGTGGGAGCTCGCGCGTGCGCCGCGCGCCGCGAAAGGTGCGGTGGTTAGGAAAGCACCCAAGAGGAAGAAGGACTCGCCGATCCTCTCGCGTGAGGAGGCTTCGCGGCTCGAGCGCGAGGCTCTTTTGCTATCGGACGGGTTGCGCAAAAAACTGGGAATCGTCGAACAGCTGCTACCCGAAGAAGAGGAAGCTCAAAGAAACCAAGGGGGGAATCAGGCGCAACAGCGCCCCCAAGGCGCTGCCAGCAACGCGCAGAACCTGAATGCGGGATTTTTCCTAGACTTGATCGACGAGCCCTTTTAGGGCTTGCTAAAAGACTTGTCGGCTATTTCGGCGACGATTTATTTCGGCAAGACTTTTGATGAGACTTTCGGTGAGACTTTCGATGAGGTTTTCGGCAAGACTTTCGATGAAGTTTTTTTCACAGAAGTTTTTTTGCGCGCAGCGGATGATTTGCGTTGCAACGCACCCTTGCCTCTCGGCGCGCCCTCGCCTTGCGAGCGCGTTGCGCACAAGAACCATGTGGGATCTTGGGAGGCAAGGTTTTGGCGGAAGGTCCATAGGTCGCGCAAGAGATCTTCTTCGTCTGGGTCGCCTTCGATCAGCTTGTTGTCCTTGTCGAAAAGCAGATGGCACTGCTTGCTTGCAAAGCTGACCGCGATTTGTTCGTGGTGCTCCTCCTGCGAGCGTTCCTCGATGTGCGCGTCGACGATTTCGTGCAAGGAGATTTCTAGTCTTTCTTCGGCGTTTTGTCGTTTGTCGATTTCTTCCTTCATGCGCGCGAACATGTCTTTTTCCAGCAAGGCTTTCAGCTTGGGCAGATCACCCGCAGCGTAAGCTTCCAAGATCATGACAAAGGCGCCCTTCGCGCCTTCCAAAAAAGCTTTGTCGCTCAAGCTGGCAACGTCGCTTGTTGGGTTACCTGCTGCGGGGGTTACTTTTTGGGTTGCTGCGGGGGGGGGTGCGGGGGTCGCTGTTGAGGTTGCTTTGTAGCCTGCCCGCTCTCGTTCTGTCAGGTGCGTCTTCTTCGTTCCGCGCTCTTCTGCGCGTCGCGCGCGCTCTTCTTCACGGCGCGCTTTCTTCTCTTCCACGGCGCTTCGGTAGTTTCCGAAGGTGTCGCGGCGCGGACGACCATCGTTCTTGTCGTTCTGACCCAGCACGCCCAAAAAGCGGAAGATCAGAATGACAGCGATCACGCCGAAGATGACAATGTCTAGAGGCACAAGTCCGATGTGAGCAGGGCGAAACAAAATGTAGCGTAGTTCAACGCGTTCAGTCTAAGGCAGACCAAGCAACAAAGCAAGATGTTTTAAACAGACGTGCAGAATTCTTGGCAATGGACATGGCAATAGACATGTCGAGCTTTTTCTTCTACGATGAACGCGTGGCTGGGGTGGAGAATCTTCCACCCGCTCCTTGTTTCGTATTCAGAGGACTGGTCGTTATGGCGAAACCTTCTCGAATTGCTGTTCGTCTTGTCAGCGAAGAGGGCAGCGGCAGCTTTTATATTGCCAAAAAAAACCCCACGCAGAAGCCAGAAAAGATGGCAGTGCGGAAGTACGACGCGCGTCTGCGAAAGCATGTGCTGTTCCGCGAGCAAAAGATGAAATGACACGAGACGGCGCATCGAAACAAAACAAAACGAAACAAAACGAAGCGCTCGACTCAAGATTCTTCTTGTTGTTCAAAATTCTCTAGGGGCAGGTAGGGCTTGTCGCTCGGCTCGTTTGTGGATGGCGCCGCTTGTTCTCGCGGCAGGTCGCCGGTTCCCGGCAGCGAATCGAGACTCGTCAGTCCGAAATGGTCTAGAAAAATGTCGGTCGTTTTCCATGTGAGCGGTCTGCCGGGGATCTTGCGTCGCGCGCCGGGCGTGATCCAGCGATGCTCCAACAAGGTCGAAAAGATAC
>JABAAA010000159.1 GCA_014239005.1 Alphaproteobacteria bacterium
CGAGGCTTTGTTGTTGCGCCTTTGTTGTTGCGCTTTTGTTGCGCCTTTGCGGCACCTTTGTTGCGCCTTTGTTGCGCCTTTATTGCTTTGCCGCCATTTTTACACTAAAATGGTCGGCAGGCAAGCCTTGTTCCTTGATTCTTGATTCTTGATTCTTTTGGCGTCTCCCATGGTATCCCTGCCCCCTCACCTTCAAGCGCGTCCCGCCTCTCGCAGGGAGTCTTCGCCCGCCGATCGGGCGATGGACGACTTGATCGCGCGCAGACCCGGACCGCAAGCGAGGGTAGAAGTCGCGACCGAACAGAGCTTGCGTAGCGTCGAGCTGGCACTAGCGCGCTTTCGTGCGCGCATCGCGGGCAAGAGTTTGCAACAGTTGTTGGCAGCCTACAGAGGACGAGGCTCTTTGCTCGATTTGCTCGTCTAGTTGGCTTTGCTGTTGTTTCTGTTGTTTGCGCCCGCGCCTTTTTTTGGAGGCGTTTTTTTTTGCCAAAAGTAAAAATTAAGTTGTAAAAATCTTTTCTTTTTGCTAAATAAGAAAGGGAGAGTGGAACAAGTCTGCCTTGTTTTCTTATAACATAAAGGTTGTTTTTGTTTTTCTTTATCGGGGTTTTTGGTACAATGCCCAATCAACACGATGAGAAACCATTGGGGGGGACAAGGTGGTTTCGCTAGCTGCCCCGGACTCTGTTCCGACGATAGAGCAGATCGATCATCGCATTTCGATGCGTTTGCGCCAACGTCGCTTGATGTTGGGTGTCACGCAGGGCTCGGTCGCACGTGCCTTGGGCGTTTCGTTCCAACAGATTCAAAAGTACGAAACAGGAGCAAACCGCATCAGCAGCTCGCGTCTCTACGAACTCGCGATGATTTTGGACGCTCCCATCAGCTACTTCTACCGCCAAGCGCGCGTTTCTAAGAACACGCGGGCACGCATCACCGACGAAACGATGCGTCTGATGCGTCGTCCCGAAACGCTTTCTTTGGTGCGCAACTACTACCTGCTCGATCCTCAGGTGCGTCGCTCGGTCGCCAGCATGTGCAGCTCCTTGGCGCCGCAGAAACCAGAGGCAACGGCGAGCGATAGCACAACAAGCAGAACTAAAAAGTAACAACGAAGACGACACGATCAAGACAGAACACTGGTGATGCTAGTGAGCGGGCCTTGGCCCTCTCCCTTTCTCCTAAAACCAGGTCTCTCCTGGCATCACCAGTCCCCCGCTCGCATAGAGGGAGGAGGGGGAGGGCGTGGGACGATCTATCCTCGTTGCCAAAGTTGCCAAATGCCGTAGGAAAATCTAGAGTGACGGCATGTTGCCCGTGAAAGAAGAACGCGAGCTGTCGGGCGAATCACCTTCGGACGAGGCTTGGAGACAGGCGAGAGACGCGGTCAGGACGCGACTTCGACAAGGCGAAGGCAGCGATGTTCTTCCGCGGCGTTGGCGTGTAGCAAGACTTTCGAAGCGCACGCTGATTGCCGTCGAAGGATTGGACGCGCTAGGGCTGGCAAACGACTTGACGACGAACGATCTCGCGCGTGAGGACAGAAAGGCGGTTGCACAAACGACGGCTTTCTTGACCGCGCAAGGAACGCTCCAGCAAATTTCGTTGGCGGTGCGCACGCCGCAAGGCTTGCTGTTGGAGTGCGATCGAACGCGTCTCGACGCCTTTGCAGAAACCTTGTGGAAGGCACGTTTGGGACGCGCCGTTTCCTTTCGGTGGCTCAAAGATATGCAAGTTCTCGCCTTGTTTCCTGAAGACAGGTCAGCGCAAAATGAGGAGCAAGACGAGGTGCAGGATGAGGAGCAAGGTGAGGAGCAAGGTGAGGAGCAAGACGAGGTGCTCACGCTCGTCGACAAGCAGACAGGCGGGCGAAAAACACAGGCACAGCAAGATACGGGACAGGGCAAGGCGCGCGATGTGGCAGGCTACCTGTTTGCCGATCCGCGCAAGCCCTTGGCAGCCATGCGTCTGTGGCATCGCCAAGCAGAGCAGATATTGAGTCCCCTCTCGCTTTTGTGGGCGGAGGAAGAACATTTCGAAGGCTACCGTCTCGCGCGTGGCGTTGTCGAGCGAGCCGAAGAATGGGAAGGGACGGCGAGGGAAGGGACGTCGTACCGACACGGATCGCACAAATACGCGTTGCCCTTTGTCTTCGGCTTGGACGAACTGGGGGCGATGGACTGGCGGAAGGATTGTTATGTCGGACAGGAAATCGCGGCTCGCTTGAAGTATCGTGCGCGCGACCCGAAAAAACACGCCTTGCCCGTCCGATTGCTAGCGGGCAAAGAAGCAGGCAAGGGGGTGGTGCGGGGGGGTGACAAGGTCTTGGTCGAGACGCACAAGCACGCAGGAAAAGAGTCCAAAGACACAGAACGAACAGAAACCTCCTGCGGCGAGGTGTTGTATCGTGTAGCAGACGAACAGCAAACGATCCTCTTCGTCCTCTTCACGCTGGCCTTGTTGCGCGGAAAAAAACCTCTCTTGACAGGAAGACAACTCACGATCCTTGGTGCGTCGGGCGAGCGGTGGCAAGGCGAGCTCCTGTTGCCGAGATGGCTTGCGGGATTGGCGCAACGACAAGAATCGTAACAGAGCGAGCAACAGAAAAGAACAACAGGAAAGGGAGAGAGATGCGTTGCAAACAATTCATGGCAAGTTTTTTCTTGTTGACGCTTGCTTTCGCATGCGAGGCACGCGCCTTGTCGTGGTTGCAAGGCTTGAGTGTTCAAGCGCCGTATCGTCTTTCGGTTTTTGCCAAAGTGCGCGGTGCGCGCTCGCTTGCCGTTGCGCCTGAGATTGAAAGCGTCTTCGTCGGCACGCGCGGCAAAAGCCTCTATGCGATTCGAAAGGGCAAGGTTTTTGTTCTTTCTGCCAGCCTGCGCGTTCCGAACGGTATTTCTTGGCGAGCTCCCTACCTTTATGTCGCCGAGCAGCATCGGGTTGTGCGCTATCGTTTCGACGCGTTCTTGTCGCGTCTTCCTGCGGGCGAAGTTCTGTTCGACGGCTTGCCGAAAGGAAACGGCGCGTCCCAAACGTGCCTTCCACAAGGTTTCTGCAAAGGCG
>JABAAA010000015.1 GCA_014239005.1 Alphaproteobacteria bacterium
GCGCAGCTTTTTGCTGCGATCGAAGAGCTGACGTTGGAAAGCGTCGTCAGCCTAGAAGGCAGCGTGCGCGCGCGTTCTGCCGACACCGTCAATCCACACAACCCGACAGGAGAGGTGGAGCTCGCCGTCGAGCGTTTGCAGCTGCTGTCGCGGGCAGCCCCTCTGCCCATGCCTGTGCATCGCGACGCGGACTATCCGGAAGACCTTCGTTTGCAGTATCGTTTTCTCGATTTGCGTCGCGAGAGTCTGCGTCGCAATATGCTTTTGCGCTCGCAAGTGATCGCCTCGTTGCGCCGTCGCATGACGGCGTTGGACTTCGTCGAGTTTCAGACGCCGATCCTCACCGCCTCGTCGCCTGAGGGAGCGCGCGACTTTCTCGTTCCCTCGCGCCTGCATCCGCAACAATTCTACGCCCTGCCGCAAGCTCCGCAGCAGTTCAAGCAGCTGTTGATGATCGCGGGCTTCGAGCGTTATTTTCAGATCGCTCCCTGCTTCCGCGACGAGGACGCGCGCGCCGACCGCTCGCCCGGCGAGTTCTACCAGCTCGATTTTGAGATGGCTTTTGCAACCCAAGACGAAATCATGCAAACGATCGAGCCCGTGCTGGCAGGCGTCTTTGAAGAATTTGCCGCAGGCGTGCGTGTGACGCCGACGCCCTTTCCTCGTCTGCGTCACGAGGAGGCGATGTTGCGCTACGGCAGCGACAAGCCCGATCTGCGCAACCCGATCGAGATCGTCGAGGTGGGAGACCTCTTCGCGCGGTCAGACTTCGCCCTGTTTGCCAAAGCAGTGGCAGGCGGCGCGTGCGTGCGCGCCTTGCGCGCCCCTGGCGCAGCCTCGCAGCCGCGCAGCTTCTTCGACAAGCTCAACGCATGGGCGCGCGAGCAAGGGCAGGGGGGCTTGGGCTATATCGCCTATCCCACATTGACCGATCCGCAAGGACCGATCGCGCGTAACATTTCGAAGGACTTGGCGGCAGCCTTGAAAGAACGCGTGGCAGAAAGGCATGCCTTGGCAGACGGGGATGCGCTGTTCTTCGTCTGCGCCGAGCAGAAAACGGCGGCATTGTTCGCGGGCAGGGTGCGCGAACGGCTCGCCGATCTGTGCGCGTGCCGAGCCAAGAACGAGTTTGCTTTTTGTTGGATCGTGGACTTTCCTCTCTACGAACGCGACCCTGAGACGCAAAAGATCGTCTTTAGTCACAACCCTTTCTCCATGCCGCAGGGGGGGCTTGAGGCGTTGAACACGCAAGATCCTCTTTCGATCATCGCCAGTCAGTACGATATTGTTTGCAACGGTGTCGAGCTTTCGTCGGGAGCGTTGCGCAACTTCGAACTGCCAACCTTGGAGCGCGCCTTTGCTATCGCGGGTTATGAGAAAGAAGAGCTGGCGTCTCGTTTTCCGGGGATGCTTTCGGCGTTGCGTTTCGGCGCGCCGCCGCACGGGGGCGCTGCGCCGGGGATCGAGCGGATGGTGATGTTGTTGGCGGGCGCGAGCAATATCCGCGAGGTGACTTGTTTTCCGCTTAATCAGACGGGGCAAGACAGCATGATGGGCGCACCTGCTAGGGTTTCTGGCGAGCAGTTGAAGGCGTTGGGATTGAAGTTGGCTTGAGGGTGCGTTTGAGGATGCGTTTGAGGATGCGCTTGAGAATGAGTTTGAGGGTGCGTTTGAGGATGCGTTTTGGGCGCGCAGAGTGCGACGTCTTTCCTCCTTGTTATTTATCTATCGCAAGAATCGCTGTTGGTACAGGTCGAGGAATCCGAGGTTGGCGTCCTCTCCCTCTTGCAAGCGTTCCAGCAAGGTCGCCACGGATGCGGGCTGTCGAGGGTCGTTGAGCTGGGTGAGAAAGTTGAAGACTTCGAGCAAAGGAGAGCCCTCGATGGTCTCGCTGTAGTCGCGCGCGATTCCGTCGAGCGCGTTCGTCTCGTCGGCGAGGTAGAGAGAAGCTGCAAGGTAGAGGAGGAAGCTGGCTTTGCGTTGCGAAAGCCTGACCCCCTCCTGTCGCGGCGGCGGTCCTAGGAGTCGTTGCAAGGCGGAGGCGGCGTTTCCCCACTCGGCGTTGGTGCGGTGGATCAGGAATCGCAACAAGTCTGCTGCCTCCGAAATGTCTCCCGCCAGCAGATCGAGCGCATGGTCGTGCTGTCCGAGTGCAACCAAGGCACGCGCGCGTAGCCTGCGCACATCGTCGCGGTAGGGGGAGCCCTCGTCCGGCACGTTGCGATTGAGGGTGGACAAGGCTTCTTGCGCCTGTCCCGCCAAGAGGAGGAGGAGTCCCGTTTTGACGACCAGCCTGTCCTTTTCGCCCGTCGTGTTGTCTTCGATGAAGGCTTTCTTGGCGATGTTGGCAGCGATTCTGTAGAAGCTGCCCTGACTGATGCGCTCGACCGCGCTTTCGTTCAAGCGTAACCCGACCTCTCCCGACGGGATCAGCTCCTTGAAGTCTTGATGAAGCAGGTAGGCTTCGACGGGCGAAAGCGTCACCGCCTCGCGCACCAGGAAGAGGTCTCGGAACAAATCGACCATCTGCTGCGAAAGCTCCACCGTATCGGGCAGCAGAGGATGACGGGTGATGGCTTCGCGGTAGGCGCGCAGCTGCTGGTAATAGAGTCCGTTCAACCCGTAGGTGGTGCCGAGCTCGCGGCGTACGCGAAAGGCGAGCGCATCGCCGCGCCATGCTTGGTTGAGTCGCTCCAGCTGTTCGAGGATCTCTTCGCTCGCCAGCAACTCCTCGTCTCTGGCGAGAATGAGCGCATCGAGGGCGGCGCGCACCTGCCAGTAGCCGCGCAGTTTGGTGTTTTGCATGCTTTGCCAAATGTCGAGTGCACGGCGGTCGTTGCCGCGACTTTTCGCCAGCCACCCTTTCAAGTATTCGAAGGCGTGAAGGTCGTTGCGTCGGATCTGGGCTGTCGGCAAACGCTCCGTCCGCCGCAGCCACGCGCCTGCCGCCGAGCTGTTGTCGCTGTTGAGCGCGCTGATCGTTCGCCACACGCTGACAAGAGCTTTGATGGCAGGCGGGTAGAGGTCGTAGAAGTTGCCGGCTTGGGCAAAGTAGCTTTCGGCGAGCGGCCACTGCTCTTTTTGCGCGGCGGCGACGGCGCGCCAAAGGGCGGCTTCGTGCAGCCTGTCGAAGACAGGGGTACGGAGGATTTCGACCGCCTCGTCCGTCCGCTCGGCGAGCAGCAGGGCGACGGCGCGCATCAGGCGCGGCGTCAGGTTGTTCGTTGGAAAGGATTGCTCGTACAGGTTCAGCAGTCCGAGCGCCTCGTGTCCCAGTCCTTGGCTCAAGTAGAAGCCCGCGAGGTTCAAGTTCAAGCCGCGACGGCTCGCCGACTGGTCGCGCAGGTAGCGCGCGTTGAATTGTTCGCGCGCCGTCTTGAGCGTGTCGTCGCCTTTCCACAGGCTGAAGTTCAACACGGGGAGGCGAATCAGCGCTTCGGGTGCACGCTCGGCGACGGCGCGATCGACATCCAGCGTCTCCAGCCGCAGTCCATCGGGTGCTGTGACGGTGACGTATCCTTCGTTCGGCTTGATCGTGAGGTCGCTTGCCAAAGGCACGAGGGCGACGCCTTGCGCGCTCTCCAACACTTGGAACTCAGGATAGGCACGAGCCCGCGCCATGCCGAGGCTGAGGGTGGGGACAGGGATGACATGGAAGGTGTCGCCGATTTCCGGATCGAGGATGGTGGCGATCTTGCCGTAGCGGTTCAACAGGAAGTTGAACTGGGGGCGCGCTTGGGCGTCTTGAGTAATGGCGGTCTCGACGGCGAAATAGGGGGGGACGGGCTGATCGTGGAACTCCAGCCACCAGCCCAGTCCGATGCGCCGAATCGCGGGGTAGAGCCGTTGCGTCGAGGCAAAGCGCAACACGGTGAAGCCTTCCACCTCGTATTGCTGGATGTCTCCCAGCGCGCTTTGAGCGTCTTCGGTCTGTTGGCGAGTGTCGAAGGCGAAGGCTTTGTCGGCGACAAACCATATGAAGCCCGCGCGTTGGAAGAAGGCGGTGGAAATGCCTTCGGGCAGCTGGATGGGGAACTGGTAGGCGGGAGTAGGTCTCAGGGCTACGATTTGTGCCGATGTAGGCTCCACCTCGCCGAGTGCGGCGCCTGACGGGGCGAAGACGCGCGGTGGCGGCAAGGGCGGCACGGTCAGCCGCAAGGTCGACGAGATGCCGATCAGATCGGGCAAGGGCTGCGCTTCCACCTTGACGATATGGAACACGTCCAGCACGATCCGCGTCCCTGAGACGAAGTGTCGATAACGATTGTCTTGGCGTAGAGGAATCGAGAACAAGGCGCGGTCGGCGAAACGTTGCGTGCGCGCGGGCGAGAAGAAGCCGCGCTGGCTCAGTCCGAGCGTGCGCAAGTCGAGCGGGTTCGCGCGGTTGAAGGTGGCGACTAGCCTTTGCCCCTGTTTCTCGACAAGGTAGTTCGTCGGTTTTTCGTAGTCGAAGATGAAACGCGTGTAGTCGCCGTGCCGTCCGGCGCGCACGTTGACGGCGGGCAGGGTGGGAGCGGCAGGGGCTGCCGTGTTCGTCGTCGCGTCGCGTTGGGCAACATTGTCTTCCGTGCTGCGCGCGAACAGATCGATGACGACGCGGTCGCCGTAGGCGAAGTCGCGCATCGAGAGCTTGCGTTTCAGGGGAAAGCGTACTTCCAGCCCGTCGCGCACGAAGACGGGGTTGCCCACCGAACGCGCGATCGCTCTCAGGCGCGCTGCCGCGTTGGCGATGACGATGGGCTTGTTGAACTCGACGACGAGCAGGTCGCGCACGCCTTGCTCGCGTTGCTCGTCGTCGGGATCAGCGATGATGCGCGCGCGAAAGAGCACATCGCTCGGCCAAGTGAAGGAGAGGCGGTCGTAGCCCGCGCGCCGTTGGCTGTTCAAGTCGACGCGAAAAGGCGTCGCCTGTTTCTCGCCGCGTTCGTCGAGCGCCGCCTTCGGCATGTTGTCGGTGCGCTCGACGTTGACGCTTTGTCCCGGGATCGTGGTGGATTCGGGGTCGCTTTGGAAATAGACGACGACGCTCTCCGTCGTGCGCCGAGTCGAGACCAGGACATTGGGTTTCAAGGCGAAGACGATGCGTCTTGAGTCGAGGACGCGCAGGTCGGTCAAGAATCTTGCCAGCTTTTGTTGTGCTGTCCCGAAGTCGAATCGCTGCGCCGCTCGGCTGAAGGTGAGGCGCAAGTTTTGCTGCTCGTCGATTTGGCTTGAGAAGCTCGGCGCCTGCGCCCAGCGAAAGATGAGGTAGCCCGCATTGCGCGCCAAGCCGCTTTCGACCTCGACGATGCCTTGCGCCCCCGCGTTCCGAACGATGTGTTGTCCTGCCGTTGCCAGCAAAAGGCAGGCTGCAAGCGCTTGTCCGCAGCGCCTGATGCAGGTTGTGCGAAGGGCTTTACGAACGAAGGACTTGGCTTTTGTGGTCACCTTTTTTCGTCGTAGATGACGATATCGACGCGGCGGGCGAGTCTGTTGCGCACTTCGGGGCTGATCGAGCGCGAGATGTTTGCCTCGAAGGAAGTGCTGGAGCGTCCCATCGCCGTGATCGGCACGCGCACGCCGTTGGATTGCAAGATCCGCAAGACCTCCAACGCACGCGCCAGCGACAGGTGCCAGTTGGTGGGAAAACGTCGCGGTGCATTGACGAAGTTGTCGGGCGTCGAATGCCCGATCACCTCGATTCGGTTCGCCGTGTTCTTCAGAAGGTCGGCAAGCGCGAACAGGGTCATCTTCGCCTTTTCGTCCAGTCGGTTGTCGCCTTGCTCAAAAAACACGCTGGCAGGAAAGCTCATCATCACCCAACCGGGACCCTGAGTCAGAAAGGCGTCTTCCATCAGATTGTCGTTTTCGAACTGGCGCTCCAGAATGCGATAGAGGTATTGCGCAGAAAGCGACAGCGGCGTCTTGCGCACATCCGAGCTGTAGATATAGTCCGATTGTCCGAAACGAAGCTCCTTGCGTTCGCTGATCACGCGTTTTTCAATCCTGATCTCTTCGACATTCTTGAACACGCTTTGAGCAAAGATGAACACGAAAAAGGTCAGCATCAGCGTGACCATGTCCGTCATGCTCAAAAGCCATTGCGTGTCCTTACCCGTTTCTTTTTCCTCCTTTCCGACGAGTTCCCCTTCCTCTTCTTCGGCGAACGCGTCCAGCGAGCTGGCGTCAAACTGGGAGGCGTCGGTGCTCATGGTTGGGGCTCGGTTGGCGTTTCGGGCTGCGTCGTTGTTTCGGGTTGCGTCGTCGTTTCGGGCTGCGTCGTCGTTTCGGGCTGCGGGGTTTGTTGTTGTCCTCCTGTTTCCACTTGGACGCCGCTTTCAGGGACGGGTTCTGTTTCTGTCAAGGTTTCGGGCGGGGTTTCTAGGGGTGGGATGTAGAGCACATTGGGAAAGCTCTCTTTGCCGATTTGGAACTGGAAGACGGTTTCACCTTCCAAGGTTGTGTCGAGCCCCGATTGTACGCGCTCGGGACTGATGCCTTCTTGCAAGGCGAGCCTGCCGAGTTCGCCCGCGCGGCGCACGCTGAGGGGGGGCGAGAAGATGTAGGCGTCGCGTGTGTCGTAGCCCGTCACGAAGGAAGAGTAGATGGGGCGCGAGCTGTTGGCGATCGTCGCCGAGATGCGTTTCAGCAGGATCAGCATTTCGGGCTTCAGCTCGGCGCTGTTCGACTGGAATAACGCCTTGTTGCGCACTCTCACCTCTAACGATCCGTCGCGGTCGTTGCGCTGCGTGCGCGCCACATGGATATCCGTGTCGACGAGAAGTTCGATCTCGTCGAGGATGAAGTCTTGCGTGAAGCCCGAGGCGCGGCGTTTCAGAGGATTGAAAATATCCTTGCTCTGAATCGTCGTCGGCGAGAACACTTTCGCGACCGAGGACAGTGTTTGCTCCACGCGCTCTTGCACGACCTCGGAGAGAACGGTCAGAACGACGAAGAACGAAAGCACTAGCAGGAACAAGCTCAGGAAGGTGTAGGCGATGGCGAAATCGGTCTCTTCGCTGGACCCCGAATTCTTGTTCGACGCTTGGTGTTCTCGGTGGTTGCTGAGCATGGCGTGGCTACGGTAATGTCGCGAGGGGTATCGTTACGAGGAGTATCGTGCGAGGGGTATTGTTGCGGGTATTGCTACGGGCATCGCGGTTGGCATGGCTATAGTGATTTGGCGGTGACTCGGCGGTGACTTTGGCGGTGGACTTTGGCGGTTACTTTGGCTGCCTGCGGGAAGGGTGTGTTCAGGTATCGAACATGTTGTCGATTTCTGCCTGTTTGTCCTTGACGACGATGTTTTGCGGACCGCTGAGGCTCTTCTTGCCGGAGGCTTTTTCTTTGACGCGCCGTGCGGCGATTTCCTTGTAGCGTCGTGCTGCGTTCTTGTTGCCCATGGAAGAGAGGATGCCGTCGACGGAGAATTCGATTTCTTCGACTGAATCGACGATGCGCGTCATCTGCTGTCCCGTCAAGTCTTGGAAGGCGCAAGCTTGCACGATCATGTTGAGCTCTTTGCGGATCAGTTGTTCCATCTTTTCGTCCAGCATGCCGAGCAGGGCTTGAATGTTTTCGGTCGCGTTCATGATCGCGTGCGTTGCCGATTCTGCCGTCGAGCGAATCGAGTTGAGGTTTTGGACGATCGTCGGCAAATGCTTCTCACTGATATCGCAGGGCTGTTCGGCGAGCGCGGTTGGGGACATCGCTTCGCCGCTGCCTTCCTGCTGCTGGAGTTCGTGCAGGCTTTTGAGCGTGTGCCCTCCGTATTGTCCGGAAAGGTCGCTCTCCAAAATGTCCTTGACCACGCTTTCGATCGCAGAACGCTGTTCTTTGTTCAAGTCGGAGGGGAGAGGTTTGTTCATAGGATTCTCGTTTGGGGCATGAGTTCGGGGCAAAATTTTGAAACAGGAGGTTGGAACGAAAGGGCTAGTCCAAAGATTAACCTAGTATTAACCCAGTATTAACCCAAATTAACCCAATACGCTGTCGATCTTGGTGCGTAGCGTGTCTGCGCTGAAGGGCTTGACGATGTAGTTGTTCACTCCCGCTTCTTTAGCCTCTTGTACGCTCGATTGCTTGCTTTCTGCGGTCACCATGATGAACGGCACTTGCGTATTGTCTCCGTTGCCTGCGCGCACCGCTTTCAAGAAATCCAAGCCGTTCATGGGCTCCATGTTCCAGTCGGAGATCACCAGCCCGTAGCGTTTCGACGACATGCGCTGCAACGCTTCGCTGCCGTCGCTCGCGTCGTCCACATCGTCGAATCCCAGCTGTACAAGCAGGTTGCGTATGATTCGCACCATCGTCTTGTAGTCGTCTACGACGAGAATGGGAGTCTTCGTGTTCATCCAAAAGTACGCGTCAGTGAGGACGCAAGAACATCGTTGTCATCAAGGTTGTGCCTCTCCGTTTCACCATGCCTTAGCATACACCATTCTGCCGTCCGTGTCATCCTTTTTTGTCAAGCACCATCGCGTCCCCCCCCCGCTATCGCGTGAGCGATCGAACGGAAGGTTGCTCTGATTTCTTCTGTTTGCAAGGATCGTGCCTCTTCTAGCGCAGAGCGAGAAGGGCTGTCATCCTTGAGATTTTCAGGCTTGAGATTTTCAGGAAGACTCATGAGAGGGGTTGCCTTGTCGGCACTTTCTTGCAACTCTTGGGCGAGGGGCAGGCTTCCGAGTAGAGGGATGTTGTTTTGTTGCGCAAATTTTAGGGTTCCGCCTTGTCCGAAGATGTGGCTTTCGCCGCCGCAGTGCGGACATCGGAAGCTGCGCATGTTTTCGACGACGCCTACGACTTTCACCCCCAGCTTGACGAACATGGCGAGGCTTTTTTGAACATCGTAGAGCGCGACTTGTTGCGGCGTTGCCACCAATAGCGCTGCGTCCAGATGGGCGCTTTGCGCGAGGCTGAGGGGTAGGTCTCCTGTGCCTGGCGGCAGGTCGAGCAATAACAGGTCGAGCTCGCCCCACGCCGAGCCTTCTAGCATCTGTTTCAAGGCTCTGGCGATGAGCGGTCCGCGCCAGACGAGCGCCTGCTTGGGGTCGAGCATCGCTCCCATCGAGAGGGTTTTTATCCCGAAACGTTGTTCGGGAATCAGCAGACCTTCTTCGGTGCGCCGCGGCGGTTGGTCGAGCGCGAGCATCGGCACTAGCGAAGGTCCGTAGAGATCGGCGTCCAGCAATCCTATGTGCCATGTTTTTTTGTTTTTGGTTTTCTCGTTTTTGCGCATCTGAGCGAGCGCGATGGCGAGGTTGACGGCGAGCGTCGATTTTCCCACCCCCCCCTTTCCGCTAGCCACGCCCAGCACGACCTTCACCCCCGCCAGTCCGCCCTGCCGCCGAGGCGTTTTGCTCGAAGAGGCAGCAGACGCGGCAGGATCGTTGTTGCTGGTCAGCACGAGCGCGAGCGCGCGTCCTTCCAACAGGGGCTGCAAGGTTTCGCGCAGGCGCGTTTCGAACGCGCTTGCAAAGCTTGACAGCGAAGGCGGTAACGACAGGATGAGGGCTAGTCGATCCTGTTCCAAACGCATGGTGACGGCGTCGGCGCCTAAGTCTCCGACCACCTTGCCCCGCTCCCACTCGTCGAGCGGGCAGGCTTGCAAACGACGGTGCAACAGGCGTTCCAAAGTTTGATCGCGGCGGGTGGCAGATGGGGACATGGAAAAGGCAACAAAGATGCAAAAAAAGAAAAAAAAGACGCTTGACGAACCGAAACAATTGTTGCCTTATGCAATAGTAGCCTCAAGTGACGAGGCTTGTAAAACGGCAATAGGAAACACGAGCGAGAACGATCATGACTTGGTCGCAAAACGGCGGGGAAAATCCTTGGGGGACGACGCGTCGCGCGCGCGCGAGCAGCGGCGGGGGTAGCGGAGGTGGCAGCGACTCGCCTTCGTTCGACGACATCGTCACGCGTTTGCAAAAGGCGCTGAGAAGCTTCTTCGATCCGCAAAGCGGGCATGTGGTGCGTCGCGTCTTCTTGCTGGTGTGCGGTGTGGTTCTGCTGTGGGTGGCAAGCGGGCTCTATCGCGTCGATCAGGGGGAGATGGGCGTGCCGCTGATCTTCGGCAAGTTCTACGGTCCTCCGAAGCCGCCCGGATTGAACTACAACTTTCCCGCGCCGATCGGACGCGTCTTCACCCCGCAGGTCGAACGCGCGCGCAGGCTCGACATCGGCTTCCGCTCGGCGCGCGAGAGCGGCGAGCGCGGCTCGAACGCCGAGGCGCGCGATGTGGCAGAAGAAAGCCTGATTCTCACGAAGGATCAAAACATCGTCGATATCGACTTCACAGTTTTTTGGAAGATCAGCGATCCCATCGCCTACCTGTTCAACATCCGCGACCCCGAGGCGACGATCAAGATCTCCTCCGAGAGTGCAATGCGCGAGATCGTCGGACAGACCTCCTTCGACGATGCCGTCACCGTCGGGCGCGCTGCGATCGAAACGAAGACATTGGAACTTTTGCAACGCATTCTCGACAGCTACTCGTCGGGCATCTTGGTCGAAAAGATCGACTTGCAAAAGTCGTCGCCGCCGCCGCAAGTGATCGACGCCTTCAACGATGTGCAGCGCGCACGGCAAGACCTCGACCGCTTGCGCAATCAGGCAGAGGCTTACGCCAACTCCATCGTCCCCGAGGCGCGCGGAGAGGCGGAGCAGTTGCTGCGGCAAGCCGAAGCCTACAGCGAGCGGCTCACCATCGAGGCGGAGGGCGAAGCCGCTCGATTCGTGGCGGTGTGGCGCGCCTACCGCTCTGCTCCCTCCATCACGCGCCGCAGGATGTACTTGGAAGCTTTAGGCAGCGTCTTTGAAAAGTCCAACATCGTCATCGTCGATCGAAAAGCCAGCGGCGTCATTCCCTTCCTGCCCTTGCCCGAAGTGCAGAAACGCTTGCGCAACGCGCAACCCTCGCCGTAACAATGCCTGCAACCATGGACATGGAGACTTCTCATGACGACTAGCGAAGGAACGATCCGCCGAGCCACTGTCGGCAAAGGAAAGAAGCGCGGTGGCAAGAGGCTTTTCGTTTTCTTGATGCTTTTGGCGGGACTGGCTTTGCTTTCGATCCTCGGCGCGTTGCTCACCTTGTTTACCGTCCAGCAGACCGAGCAGGTGTTGATCGTGCGCTTCGGCGAAGTGCAGCAGGAAATCTTCGAGCCCGGGTTGCGCGTCAAGATGCCTTTTATCGACAATGTCGTCTCCTACGATAAGCGCACGCTCGACCTCGATCCGCCGCCGTTTGAAGTGTTGCTGACCGACAAGAAACGCATCGCGGTCGATGCCTTCGCGCGCTATCGTATCGTTCGTCCGAAGGTCTACTACCAACGCATTCGCACCGAGTCGCGCTTGCGCGATCGCTTCGGCAAAAACATCAACGCTGCCTTGCAGCGTGTGATCGCGACCGTCTCTTTGGACACCGTGCTCTCCAGCCAGCGCGAGGCGATCATGAACCAGATCCGCGAGGAGGTGCGCAAAAGCGCCGAGAGCTTCGGCGTCGAGGTGATCGATGTGCGCATCGGGCGTACCGACCTACCTGACGACACCAGCCAAGCCGTTTTCGAACGCATGCGCACCGAGCGCGGACGCGAGGCGCGCGAGTTGCGTGCGCAAGGCAACGAATCGGCGCGCAAGATTCGTGCGCAAGCTGACAAGGAGAAGGAGATCATCTTGGCGGACGCGACGCGTAAAAGCGACATCTTGCGAGGCAAGGGCGAGGCGGCGCGCAATCGTCTGCTGGGACGTGCCTTTTCGCGCGATCCTGCCTTTTTTGAGTTCAACAAGTCCTTGGAAGTCTACAAGAAGAGCATCGAGGGCGGCGAGACGACGATCATTCTTTCCCCCGACAGCGAGTTCTTCCGTTATTTCAATCGCAGTCGCTGACCTCCTTCGTGCGCTTTCTTCAGCGCGCGTGTCGTTTGTGCGCCGTGCATAATTAATGTCGAACTGATGTTGCCGATGCTGTCGTCTCGTCGTATCGAGCAATGGGTCAGGGGGGAGTTGCAGTTTTTTCTGCCCTTTCTTTGTGTCGGCACAGGGGGATTTCTGATCGATGCGGGCTCGTTGCTGTTGTTGGTCGCGTGGGTGATGCCGCAGACGGTGTTGCATACTTTGTTGCTGCGTTGCGTCGGATTTTCTTGCGGGGTGTTCTTCACTTGGTTTTTCAACAAGAACTGGACTTTTCGCGAGCAAAGGGGCGGGGGTTCTCTGTTGTTTTACTATCCGATGATGGTGCTGGGGGCTTTGGTCAATTTGGGGGTGTTTACGGCATGTTTGGTATGGGTGCCGTTGGCGGCGCGCTATCCGGTGTTGGGAATTGTGGTGGGAACGGGGACGGCGTTGTTTGTGAACTTTTCGTCGATGCGTTGGTTGATCTTCACGAAGCGGTAGAAAACGGGCGGAGGGCGGGTAGAACGATGTCACGAGAGGGCTTCTTTTGCGTTTTTGTCTTTTAGTCTTTCAGTCTTTCACAAAACACCTCTTCTACTTTCTCAGTTTGTACCCGATGACAAACAGCCACCACAGTCCCAGAGAGCACAGCACCGTCGTGCCTAACAACACCCCCGCCCCCAAGACGAGATTGCTCTCTGCCACCCCTGTAAATCCGTAGCGCAAGCCGTCGACAAGGTAAAAAAGCGGATCCAACCTCGCCAAGGTCTGAAAAGGTTCGGGCAAGCTGTCAATCCGATAGAAGGTGCCGGACAAAAACGAGAGTGGCACCACCACAAAGCTGGTGAGCGCTGCGACATGCTCGAATTTTTCTGCCCACAAGCCGACAAAAGCCCCGAACACCGACAACAACACGGCAGCGCACAGCGCGTTGTACAGAATGACGAAAGGATGCAAAAAAGAAAACTCGACGAACGGCAACAATGCCAGCACGACAAGCAACCCGACGATGAACCCTCGCGTAGCTCCTCCCAAGACGATTCCTAATGTCATCTCGCTCGCGCTCAACGGAGCGAGCAGCAGGTCGGCGATGTTTCCCTGCAGCTTGCTCACCAACAGCGAAGAAGAAGTGTTGGCGAATGCCCCCTGAATGATGCTCATCATCACCAGCCCCGGCATGATGAAGGTGGAAAAGGGCAAGCCTGAAACTCTGATCTCGGTGCGCTGGAAGGCGAGCGAAAAAATTGCCAAAAAAATCAATGCCGTGATCGCAGGCGTCGCCACCGTCTGCACCCACACGACAAGAAATCGACGCACCTCGCGTTGGTAGAGCGACCACAAGCCTTGCGCATTCAGATGGCGGTAGTACAACAGGCGCGGGCTCAGATCGTTCTTTGACACTTTTGGCAGTCTCCAACTACGAGGTCGCGTCCGAAGACGTTGGGCGAAATTTTTCTTGGTTCTTCGCTTTTTCCTTGAGCGCGCTTGCCACCGAAGAGGGAACGAAACCGGCGATATCGCCGCCCATCAGCGCGATCTCGCGCACGAAACGCGACGAGAGAAAATGATACTTGTCGGACGCCGTCAGGAAGACGGTCTCGATATCAGGGGCGAGCGCGCGATTCATGCCGGCGAGCTGAAACTCGAACTCGAAGTCCGACACGGCGCGCATGCCGCGCACGATCACGCGCGCCTCATGTTCGCGCATGCTTTCGATCAGCAGCGATTCGAAACCCACCACGTTGAGGCGCGAAGCTGCGTCAGGAAAAGCCCGCGAGACGGCACACTCCACTTGCGCCACGCGCTCTTGTTGCGAAAACAGCGTGTTCTTGTTGTGGCTGGAGGCAACCCCCACGATCAGCTGTTCGAACAGACGAAGCGCGCGCTCGGCAATGTCGAGATGCCCGCAGGTGATCGGATCGAACGAACCCGGATAAAAGGCTACGCGAGAAATCATGGCTTTTCGTCCTCGCGCGTCGTGCTGTCTGCGGGGTTCTCGTCGGGCAGAATCTTGCCTACCGCGACCAGCCGTTCGTCTTTTTTCAGATCGAACAGGCGTACGCCACGCGTATTGCGTCCGTACAGGCTCACGCTCTGGGCGGTGATGCGTGAGAACTGACCTTGGTTGGAATAAAGGTTGAGCTGGTCGCCGCTCCGCACGGGCAGGCTTGCGACCACCTCGTCGTCCTTGCCGAGCACGGCGTTTTTGATTCCCTTGCCGCCACGTGCGCTGCGGCGATAGTCTGCAACAGACGTGCGTTTGCCGTAGCCCGAAGCGAGCGCGGTGAAGATTACGGTCTCTGTCTCTGTTTCTTTGCTGTTAGGGGCGGGGATGGATGCGATCGAGACCAGCTTGTCCTTGTCGGAAAGATTCATGCCGCGCACCCCACTGCTCGCGCGCGAAGAGAAGACGCGCAGGTCAGAGAGGGGAAAACGAATTGCTTGCGCGTCACGACTGGCGAGAAAGAGCTCGTCGCCCTCGTCGCACACGATCGCACCGACGAGCGCGTCGCCTTCAGGAATCTTCATGGCGATGATGCCGTTGCTCATAATGTTGGTGAAGGCTTGAAGAGCATTGCGCCGCACGCTGCCTGAGGCGGTGGCAAGAACTAGGCTTTTGTGTTTCAGCTCTTGCGCGCTTTCTGGCAAGGGGGTGATGTTGGTGACGCGCTCGCCCTGCGCCAAATCCAACAGGTTGGCGACATTCCTTCCTCCTCCCTGCGGGCTGCTCTCAGGCAGGTCGGCTGCCGAAAGCGCATAGACCATGCCGCGACTGGTGAAAAACAGCAGACGCGCCTTAGTGCTGACAAAGCATGTTTGCATCAGATCGTCAGCCTCGCCAATTTTCATGCCGGCACGTCCCTTGCCGCCACGTTGCTGACTGCGGTAGCTCTTGCTTGCCACGCGTTTCACATAACCCTGACGCGTGATCGTCACCACCACCTCTTCGTGTTGGACAAATTGTTCTGCGTCCTCCTCGACAGAAACTTCCTGTTCGACGATGTCGGTGCGGCGCGGGGTTGCAAACATCTGTTCCACCTCGCGCAGGTCTTCCTCGATGCGTCGCGCACGAAGTTCCTTCGAGGCGAGAAGCGCGCGACACTCGACGATACGCGTCAAGTTCTCGTGCGCTTCCGTCAACAATTTTTCTTGCTCCAAGCCGACGAGGCGTTGCAAGCGCAGCTCCAAGATCGCTTGGCATTGCACACGACTGAGACGGCACTTGCCGCCTGCCAACAGATCGAGCGAAGCCATCCTTGCCGCCGTCTCGCTCGTGAGCGCCGTGTCTGTTGCCT
>JABAAA010000160.1 GCA_014239005.1 Alphaproteobacteria bacterium
TTGTTTCAAATCTCCACGCCGAAGCACCACAGCAAGATCGCCTTCTGCACATGCATCCTGTTCTCCGCCTCGTCCCATACCGCAGACCGATCCCCGTCGATCACCTCTCCACTAACCTCCTCGCCGCGATGCGCGGGCAAGCAATGCAAAAAAATCGCATCCGCGCTCGCCGCAGACATAACGCGATCATCCACACGATACGGCGACAGAGCATTGTGCTTCGAACCCCCATCGCGATCGCCCATCGATACCCAAACATCCGTCATCACCGCTCGACTGCCGCGAACCGCCGCCAACGGATCGCGCTCGACAACAATGTCACCCCCTCGCTCCCGCGCACGCAAACGCATGCGCAACACCAGCTCCTCGTTCGGAGAGTGCGACGCAGGACAGCCCAAACGCAACTTTAACCCAAACAAACCCGCTGCCTCCAACCAAGTCGAAGCGACATTGTTCGTCCCGTCGCCCAAATACGACACAGCCTGACCCTCGATCGAGCCCAAACGCTCCTCGAACGTCATGATGTCTGCCAATATCTGGCAAGGATGCGACGCCGTCGTCAACCCGTTGATCACAGGAACCGCCGCACTAGAAGCCATCGCATAAAGACGCGAGGGATCGTCAGTACGCAACAAGATCGCGTCCGCATAACGCGACAAAACTCGTGCCGTGTCCGCAGGCGTCTCGCCGCGATCCAGTTGCATGTCGTGCGCAGAAAGCGACAACACTTCGCCGCCAAGCTTGCGCATCGCCATGTCGAAGCTCACACGTGTGCGCGTCGAAGGTGCTTCGAAAATCATCACAAGAACCCGATCACGCAACGCATCGCGCCCAAGACAGGTGTCCGCTTTCAAAGCGTACGCCTGACGCAGAATCTCGCGCAGTGTCGAAAACCCGACCGCTTGCAAATCGATAAAGTCGCGCTTGCTCACGCGCGACGGCATCGACGGCGCTTTCTCCGCTTTTGTGTCTAGCTTCTCTTTACTTTGAGCTTGCGACACAGGTTTTCTCCAAGAGCACCAAGCCTTGCTCGATTTCCTGCTCTGTGATTGTAAGCGGCGGTAGCAGGCGCACGACATTGCCCGAGCTCGGAACGACGACCAGTCCTTCGTGCAAAGCCCGTTCGACAAACCGCTGCGCCGAGCCTTGCGCAAGTGCCAAGCCGAGCATGAATCCCATGCCTCTCACCTCGGCGACGAGACTGCTGTGGCGTTGTTGCAAAACTTCGAGACGTTCGCGCAACAGGGCGGAACGTTCGACGACGTTTTCCAAAAATTTTGGGTCTGTGAGTCTTCTTAATGTGGCTTTGACGACTTGCATCGCGAGCGTATTGCCGCCGTAAGTCGAGCCATGGCAACCCGGCACGAAGGCATCCGAACAGCGCGCCGCTGCCAAGACGGCACCGACAGGAATTCCGTTTCCCAAGCCCTTGGCGGTGGAGAGAAGGTCGGGTTGCACGCCTGCCCATTCGTGCGCCCACATTCTACCTGTGCGTGCGCAGCCGCATTGGATTTCGTCGAACAGCAGCAGCAGTCCCTTGTCGTTGCAAACTTTGCGGAAGAAGTGCAACCTTTCGGGAGGAACGACAAGCACGCCGCCGTCGCCTTGAATGGGCTCGATCATAATGGCGGCGGTGTCGTCGTCGATGGCATCCATGAGTGCTTGGTCGTCGTCGACGGGAACGCAATCGAACCCGTCCATCGGGGGTCCGAATCCTTCCAGATGCTCGGGCTTGCCGGCAGCGGCGATGAGCGCCAAGGTTCTACCGTGGAACGCGTTGTGGAAGGTGATGGTTCGGTATCGTTGCGCTTGTCCTTCGACGTAGTGCGTGCGGCGCGCGAGTTTGAGCATGGCTTCGTTCGCCTCTGCGCCCGAGTTGCAAAAGAAGACGCTTTTGGCGAAGGGCGAGGCTTGCAATAATTTCTCGGCGCATTGTTCTTGTGCTTCGATGTGGAAGAAGTTGGAGACATGCCAAATGTTTTTCGCTTGCTCGGAAAGGGCTCGGACGAGTTCGGGATCGGAGTGTCCGAGTCCTGAAACGGCGACTCCGCTTGCGAAATCGAGGTAGGTGTTGCCTTTGCTGTCGGTGAGCGTTCTGCCTTCGCCTTTGACGAAAGCGGGAAAGAAGGGTTCGTAGTTGTTGAGCAGCATGGGGGTTTGTCAGAGTATATTGTCTTTGAGCGCTTGTTCTGCGATTTGCACGGCGTTGAGTGCGGCGCCTTTGCGAAGATTGTCGCCGACGGCCCACAGGACGATCGTTTTCGGATCGGATGTGTCGATGTGCGTACGACTGACGAAGACGGCGTCATCGGCGGCGCACTCTGTGGGGGTGATATAGCCTCCGTCCTGCTGTTTGTCGAAGAGTGTCACGCCGTGCGCTTGTCCGAGGGCTGCTCGGCTTTCTTCGATGTTGACGGGCTGTGTGCAGGTTGCGAAGAGGGCGAGTGCGTGTCCGACGAAGACGGGCACGCGGACGCAGAGGGCGGAGAGGTTGATGTTTTCGTCGAGGATTTTTTTTCTCCAGATGCATTTTTTGTTCTTCTTTGGTCTTGCCGCTGTCGAGAAAGGTGTCGATGTGGGGGATGATGTTGAAGGCGATTTGTTTCGTGTGGTGTTGTGAGGGTTTTTTTTCGTTGGTGTAGATTTTTTTGGTCTGATGAAAGAGCTCGTCCATGGCGGCGCGCCCTGCGCCGGAGACGGACTGGTAGGTGGCGGCGAAGACGCGATCGATGGGGTTGATGCGATGGAGTGGTGCGAGGGCGAGCAGGGCGATGATGGTTGAGCAATTGGGATTGGCGACCAGTCTTTTGTTGCCGAGCTGTTGCAGGGCTTCGGGGTTGACTTCGGGGATGACGAGGGGGACGTCTTCGTGCAGACGGAAGTAGGAGGAGTTGTCGATGACGAGGGGAATTTGTTCGGCGAGTTTTGGCAGGAGTTTTTGCGAGACGTCGGCGCCTGCGCAAGCGAAGGCGATGTGGGTTTGTGAGAAGTCGAATTCTTCGAGGTGTTGTGCTTTGAGCGTCTTGTCTCCGTAGGCG
>JABAAA010000161.1 GCA_014239005.1 Alphaproteobacteria bacterium
CCTCGCAGAGAACCGAACATGCCTCGACGCGGAGCCGGACGTTGCTCTTCGACAAGAGACGGGCTTTCCTTTTTTGTGTCGATACCACTCCCCGTATCGTCCCCCATGCTACTGCCCCCGCTTCCCCCTTTGTCTCCCCCGTCTTCCGCGTCGTCATGCTCTAAAGTCGCAGACAAGTTCTCCGAAGACCGCACCATCGATCATTCCTCCATCGGTTGTCCCCCGTTGATACAACTAGCCTCCGCGCAAGTCCCCTTCAAGATTTTATCCCCAAAGAGTCTCCCCCCCATCTCCTGCGCGCAGACGATACGAACGATACAAAAAATTTCTTGTTCCCCGCGCCGTCGCTCCCCCCTGCTCCGTACACCCCCGCTCTTGCGCAACCCCCCACGTCTTCGTCCCCCCTGCTCCCCGGCTTCGTTTTCAAGAGGTGAAACGCTTCCCCCAAACAATCTCCCCCATCCTATCACAAAAGATCAGTCCTTGCAACAATCCGCAACAATTTTTTCCACAAAAGAACAACTCTCCGCCAACTGGTCTTTTGTCAAAAATTCGTTCGCCTTGTGCGCCTGCTCGATCGAGCCCGGACCGCACACGATCGCCGCAATGCCTGCTCGCTGATACTGTCCCGCCTCCGTCACATACGAAACATAGCGGTGACGATTGTCCCCCGTGAGCTTGCGTACCAAACGCTCGGCAGACGAATCCACCTCCGGACGCAAAGAAGTCACCATCGCTTTGGCATGCGTCTCGATCGAACATCCCGCATGCACAGCGCGCATCGCAGGCAGAATTTGCTCCTGATGCCACGCTGCAAACGCCCTCGGCAATGCCTGCTCGTCCCCCTCAGGCAGAGCGCGTAAGTCCCACAGGAACGAGCACGACGGAGCAATGATGTTCACCGCCGTCCCTCCCTTGATCACGCCCACATGCACGCTGGTCCAAGGCGGATCGAAACGCTCGTCCTGCTGGCGTTGCTCTTGCACTTGCATCTCCCCCAACTTCGCCACAAGGCGCGCTGCCGTCATCACCGCGCTCACCCCTTGGCGCGTGTCGCACGAATGTCCGGAAAAGCCCGCGACCCGCGTCTCGTAGATCGCAATCGACTTGTGACCGGAGATAGGCTTCATCAGGCTCGGTTCCCCCACGACGACGCACGCAGGAGCAGCTTGTTCTTGCAACGCCCGAATCGCATGCGGCGCGCCGAAGCAGCCTACCTCCTCGTCGTAGGTTAGCACGACATGGATCGGGCGACGCAGCTCGGCTGTCTTCTGGGCTGTCTTTGTCGAAGACAGCACGGCAAGCACGCTCGCTAGAAACCCTTTCATGTCGCAAGTGCCTCTGCCGTAGAGTTTCCCGTCCTTTTCGGTGAGAAGGAAAGGATCGCTCTCCCACGCCTGCTCGGAGACAGGCACGACATCGGTATGTCCCGAAAGCACGACGCCGCCTTCTTTCTGCGGACCTAGGGTTGCGATCAGGTTCGCCTTTCCTTCTTGATCGGGGGAGGGAAGAATTTGGGAGTGAACGCCCGCCTTCGTCAGCTCTTCTGCCACCCACTGGATGAGGGGCAGGTTCGGCGTGCTGGAGACGGACGGAAAGGCGACGAGCCGAGCGAGAAGGGCGGTCGCGCGCTCCAATGTTGCAGGAGAGGTGCTTGCCATGGCCATGGCGTCATCATAGAGGAGATGCGCCGTTAAAGCCAAACGAAACGAGACATGCTAAAAGCAAGATGCAAAAAGCGAGTTGCGAAAAGCGAGCTACGAAAAGCGAGTTGCAAAAAGCAACGCACCGCTCGGCTGTGGCGGAGCGGTGCGTTTTGTTTTCCGCGTTTGTTTGCGGATGGGGAGGTTGTTAGGCGGATTGAGCCTGTTTCACAGCGGGCGCGGAGGCTTCATTGGCGCTTTTGGGCGTTTGAAGTTTTGCGCTGCTGTTTTTCAGTTGAACGGGGATTTGTTTGGGTTTGGCTTCTTCGGGGATTTCGCGGAGGAGTTCGATATGGAGCAATCCATTTTCGAGTTGAGCGTTTTCCACGCGGACATGTTCTGCGAGGCTGAATTGTCTTGAGAAGGCTCTTTCTGCGATTCCTCGATGTAGGAAGTTCGACGTGTTGTTGGGTATATCGCTATCTTGTTGGGAGGCGATTTTGCCTTGAACGGAGAGTTGGTTTTGTTTGAGTTCCACTTCGAGTTCTTCGGGACGAAAGCCTGCGACAGCCATCGAGATTCGATAGTTATTTTCGTCGATTTTCTCGATGTTGTATGGGGGGTAGGCGGAGGTTGGGGTTTCTGCCATTTCGTCGAAGAGTTGGAACAAGCGGTCGAATCCGACGGTTGTTCGGAAGAGGGGAGAGAGGTCGAATCGTGTCATGGTAATTTCTCCTTTGTAAGCGAGAGGGGGTTGATGTTTCTCTGTGCGTCGACTTATCGAGGCTTTGTGAGCCCTCGGTTTTGTCGAAGTCGAGAGGCAACGCCTGTCATTAGCGCGCTGCTGTATAATATGTGGGGAGGGGGAGGCGCGATGTCAAGGGCGCGGGAGAATTTTTATTTTTTAATGTTAGATTTATTTTTTGCTTTCTATCAAAGCCAATGCTTGTTTCTTTCCTCCATGCACCAAAGGTTCAAAACACCAAGATTTGCGTAAACTTTCTACTACCTTTCTTTCTTTTTCTCCGAATCCAAGCATATCCGCCACAACATCGTCTATTTGCTTGCGAACATCATCCTTCCAAGCCAAACAAGCAGCGTTGAGTCTTTGTTTTGACAGAGCGTTGAAATGCTTGCCTGCAACTTCTCGTGCCGTTTTTGCTCGTTCGCTTGAAGAAGCAAAGTTAAGTGTCGGTACTTCGGCAAGAGCTCCGACTTGCATTCTGCTTCGTCCTGTTTGTTGTCTGCCTCCCTGCGTCCAGTATATCAGCATGCCAAGCGTGCTATTCGCCCACAAAGCAAATGCTTTTTTTACAGCCTTGTCCTTGTGTAAAAGGGCTGTCCATGTACTTCCTCCCAAGGCTTC
>JABAAA010000162.1 GCA_014239005.1 Alphaproteobacteria bacterium
TTATGGTATGATGAAAGAAAAATGTGGCCAAGACCCACTGACGATGCACCGTTACCAGATCCCAGACATTGTGATATATGTTCAATAACTCCCAATTTTGATTTTGCAGATGATGTTATAGCAAGACGTAGAAGAATACATAGATTATATGATCTTGATCAAAATGCTAAAGAAATATGTCGAGCAGTTACAAAAAAAGATGTTTCTAGAATAATGAAAAAAAGATGTGGTTTTGCAGAATTTTCATATGGTAAAGATTTAATATTTTAACATGTTTGTTGAAAATGATCAAATCGTCTATCTTATTTAAATAAATATTGTGGGAAATTCGCAGGCTCCATAATAGAACTTCATAGGTATTTTTTCCAGGTACTGCCACGATATTTTGATGCAACCCTTCGAATCCACTACGAACATCATCATAGTTTCAAAAAAACAACCCGTTATCTAGTGCAACTTTGCTGCAAACACATGCGGTAAAAAGGACTCGATGCAAATTTGTAGCGGCCCCGAAGGGTTGCGTCAGAATATCGTGACGAACACTTGGCAAAATATCGATAAAATGTCATTGTCAATCCTACTAATCCCCCACATTATTTTTTATTATTTGAAGAAACCGGCAGATACTGTCCACTAGGATTTATCTCAAGAGCTTTATCAAGACATTGTTTAGCTTCATTATTTTTATTTAATTTAGATAATATAAGATATTTTTCGTAATGAGCATCAGCATTATTTGGGTTAATGCCAATTTCTTTATCACAAAATGCTAATGATGACTCATATTTATTCAGATTAAATAATAATTTCGCCATGACAAGATTGATATCCTTATACTCGGCGTTTATATTTATTGTATCGTATGCACATGACAGTGCTTCTTCATTTTTATCTAAAATAGATAATGCTATACCTTTTTGATAATGTGCAGAAATATATTTTGGGTGTAATTTTATTAATTTATCATAACAATTTATGGCATCTTCATATTTTTCTTGTTTTATAAGTACAAGCCCTTTTAGTTCATATCCATATGGATCTTTTGGGTTTAAGTCAATCATTGTTATTGAACGATTATATGCTTCCTCAATATTATTTTGTAAATAATATATTATGCCAATGCAATAATGTGCCATAGAATTACTAACATTCGTTTCTAGTATACGTCTATAACAACTTAAGGATTTAGTATATTCTCCAACGCTGAGAAAATATGATCCGTGTAGACCATCATAATATTCGGAACCATATGGAGATACACTCAAAATTAATTTTAGTAATTGTTGTGTTGCATCATATCCTTTTTTTGTATCACAATTTTGTTTTGATGTTGTGTGCACAATATTATGTCTAGTATTAAATAAATTATCAAGGGCATTTTTATTTATTTTGTTTGAAATATTGGGTATATCATAATATTTAAGATCGTTAATTATAGCATGAATGTTTTGAAAATTATATTGTGATGCGATAAGAGAACTAGTGGAAATTTTTTTTGCACGTTCCAAATCTGTGATAGTTATATGAAGTTTTTCAGGTAATTTTATATCAACGTTAGTATCTAATTGATTTATAATAATTTGTCTACAAAATTGCTCTATTACTGTGACTAGTTTTACGATTACCCATTCTCGTACGTGTGAATTAGAATCATCTAAAAATTTTTCTAGTTCAAAAAATTGTGTGAAAATACTATTCATGTCTTGATCCAATAAAGATTTAGTTATTTTGTTAAGATCAATCTTACCATGCATTGCCATTTTTTACTATTTAACGTTTAATCACATATGTATTAAAAAGATTATGATTTTGGTATGTGTTGATCGAAAATAAATTATGGAGTGGATGCCAGCCATCAACACCGCGTCAAATAGGCATCATGTCTAACATTACAGCAAAAATTCGGTACTGCATGAAATGGCCCATGTTACAAGGTTATCTCATGAACATAGACGTCCAGATAATGATAATCATATAGAACGTACATCTCAAGCTGACGATCATTATTTACCTTACACCAATCTAAGTATTGATTTGGTATGCGGTACGGTATAAAATATCCATTTATCATTTGAGCATGTATATGATGTGCCTTACCCCCAAACCTGTAAATGTAATATGCTGTAATGATTATTGAGGTTTCCCACCATTCACACAAATCTCTACGTGGTCTCTACTGGATCTGCCCATGGGTAGTACTGATTTGTCAATATCACGGTATTTTGCACAGATTTTTTCACATATGGTACAGATGATTTTGTAACATGTGGGATATTTGCAACTGTCATTTATCCTTAGAACCTACCAACAATACTGTAGGGCACTGCAACTAGCAGTCCTGTACCGCAATTCCAAGAACGGATTGAAAAGTGCAGGAAGGATAAAATCTCAATATCTTTATAGGATTCTACTAGACACTGCGTATGAGAAAGATCGATCCGCACGTAGAATTTACCATGATTTTAATAAAAATAGAGTAGTCATACACATATCCGATCTCATACTTAATTTTTATTAATGACAAGACATATTGAGTGAATGTTGGGAAGAATTAAATGGAATAATCCATCGGTGCAACTATTATCAAAAAAATCAGATCCAATTATAGCAATAGAAAAAAAAACTCGCAATATTATGTTGAAAGCATTAGATAAAGGATGGGTAGGACCTCCATTTGATCCATTTTTACTTGCAAAACATTTGAATATTTCGGTCATTCCAAATTCAGACATATTTGATGCTCGGGTTGTAGAAAAAAATAAGCAGTTTCAAATTGAATATAATCCAAACAAATCTCAAACACGTATAAGATTTTCTTTAGCTCATGAAATAGCTCATACGTTATTTCCAGATTGTGCAAGAATGATTCGAAATCGATCTGTTAAATCCGTAAGAGAAGATAATTGGCAATTAGAATTATTATGTAATATTTCTGCTGCAGAAATTTTAATGCCATTTCAAATTATAGATGAATTAAAAGGTATTTTAATAACCATGGA
>JABAAA010000163.1 GCA_014239005.1 Alphaproteobacteria bacterium
TTTTTCAAGAAGAGCAATGGGCTTTTGTGTGGGATAGCCAAGACGCTCTTTTGACATAGGATTGATGGTAGAGGACAATTCTTAGACAGCAGCAATGCAAAACAAATTTTAATCGTTCAGGTAAAAGGAGGAAAATTTAATCTAACAGATTTGCGCGACTTTCTTCATGTGATCGAACGCGAACAAGCGGCTTTGGGTGTCTACATAACGCTAGATGCTGTCAACTCATCGGACGCGAAGAAAGAAGTCGCAAACAAAGGAGAGTTTATTATTGGCGCAAGCCGCTATCCGAGGGTGCAACTGTGGAGTATTTCAGAGTATTTTTCCAGCTCCACGCTTCGCATGCCCGCCTTGCCCGCGATGCTCGATCCCTTCACAGGACAGGCACTGCATCCCGATATGTTCGTCGACTAGCCGACCGAGCACTCCGAAGAAAAAACAGGCATTTCCCAATCCTTGAAACGATGCTCGCGCATCGTTTCGATCGCAACCCTCGAAGCATCGATCCCTATCCACCGCCGACCCGCATCTCGCGCCGCTTGCAGAGTCGTTCCGCAGCCGCAAAAAGGATCGAGAACAACATCCCCTGCCCGACTGCTCGCACGTACGATCCTCGTCAGCAGAGCCAAAGGCTTTTGCGTCGGATACCCTACGCGTTCCTTGGACATAGGGTTGAGCGCGGCAATGTCGCTCCATACATCCATCGGCAGCTTCGTTGTGTTCGTGCACTCGATCCGCGCGCCGCGCCGATGACGCGCTCGAAGCAACGCCTTCTCCGTCCGAGCGAACGGTACCGAGCTGGCATCGAAACGGTAGTCGCGCGTCTTGCTGTAGAAAAGAAGAATGTCATGCTTTTTCGCAAAACGCGCCTTCGACGCTCCTCCCGTTTGATAGTGCCACACGATCTCGTTGCGAAAATTTTCCTGCCCGAACAGCGCGTCCAGCAAAACCTTCAAATAGTGCGAAACCCCAGGATCGCAATGCAAGTACAGCGAACCCGTCCGACGCAGAAGTCTCTGCGCCTCCACCAGTCGTTCGGCTAGGTAGGTGAGGTAGGAGGTCAACGCAACGTCCCCCAAGATCCTATGCAAGCCCTCCACCGCACGGCGCAAAGAAGCATCCTTGCTCGTCAAAAGATTCTGCAGACGCGAACGCGCCGCCTCGTCCCATCGCCACACGTCTCGAAACGCAGGGCGCAGCGCATCGTCGTGGGAGGAAAAATAGCGCGTTTGCGTGCAGAACGGCGGGTCCAGATAGACGAGGTCGATCCCTTCCTCGTCCCACCGCTGCATCCATTGCAGACAATCTCCGCAGTAGAGGGCGTTGGCTTGCACGCAGGTTACTCAAGAAAACTTCAGAACGGCATGGCAAGTTTTCACGAAGGCGCTTGTGTGCGCGTCGCAGGCGATGTCTTTTCTGTAGAAGCCCTCCTTCCAGTCGATCGCTTGTAGAGTCTTGTAGGCGAGAGTGCGCGCCTCTGCGAAAGAGCTGCCTCTGGCGTTGACCGAAAAAACGCGTCCGCCTTGCGCGTGGAAACGCATCTTTCCGTTTGCGTCTTTTCCTCCGTCTTGCAGCCTTGTGCCTGCGTGAAACAGCGATAGGTCGGGGGAGGCTTCGATTCGGTCGAGGTTTTCGACGGGCGAGCCCGTTTGGGGTTTGGCAGGATAGCCCTTGGCGGCGGCGACGACGGTCACGGAATGGACGGCTTCGGTGAAGTTGAAGGTTCGTTGTGTTTGTTGGCTTTCTAGATGCCGCGCCTCCTGTCGCGCGAGATTTCCTGTGGCGGCGGCGAGGAAGGTTTCCACAAGGTCTCCTTCTAGCAAGGGCAGTAGGGTTTGTGCTTCCGGATCGCCCAGCCGTGCGTTCGCCTCCAGCACTTGGACACCCGAGCGTGTCGCTATGAGTCCGAGAAAGAGAATCCCTCGAAAGGGCTCGGCTTTTTTGCCGAGCCTTCTCAACAAGGGCAGAACGATACTCTCGCGCACTGCAAGCTCTTCCATCGAACCATGCTCGCCCAGCGGCGGAGCAAGGGCGAACGCACCCATGCCGCCGGTGTTCTCGCCTTTGTCGCCGTCCAGCGCGCGTTTGTAGTCTCGTGCGACGCCGAAGAAGCGCACGTTGTCTTCGCCGTCGCACAACGCGAAGTATGACAGCTCCTCTCCTTCCACATACTCTTCGAACAGCAGGGTTGCGCCTGCCTTGCCGAATCGCTTTTCGACCATGGCTTGCTCGATCGCTTTTTCGGCTTGGCGGCGGGTGGTGGCGACGACCACGCCTTTGCCTTGCGCCAGTCCGTCGGCTTTGAGGACGACGGGCAGCTCCTTCCAGCGCGCGAGAATGATTTGCGCTTCCTTGTGCGAGTCGGTGACTTGCGCTCGCGGCGTGGCGATGTGCGCTTGAGCAAAAATATCCTTTGCCCACGCTTTCGAAGTTTCGATGCGTGCCGCTTTCGCGCCGGGCGCGAGCGTGGGAATCTCGTGTTGCATAAGAAGATCGGCAATCCCTTCGGCGATGGGCTGTTCCGGACCGACGACGACAAGGCCGATGTTCTCGCGCTTGCAGAAATCCAGCACGCGTCTTTGATCGATCGTGTCGTCAATATTCGGACAAAACGTTCCTGTCGTCTCGGCGATCGCGTCGCTACCTGGTAGCGCAAACAGCTTGCCGCACGAGGAGGCGTGCGCCAACGCGTCGCACAGGGCATGCTCTCGCCCGCCGCTGCCGAGAACGAGGCAGTTCACAAGGTCGCGCACGCCTTGCGACGAGGGGTTGGAGAGCAAGGAAAAAAAACTCATCGCCACATCGTTGATCAAGTCGCCAGGCTATTTGATGGAATTCGCCATGGGATTCGCCACAGGATTCGTTTGGCTTTTATCGAAGTACAGGCTAGCATAAGGCTCGTTGCGGCAGGGTTGTTTTCCAAAGTCGTTTCCCAAGGTTCTTATAGCGAAGTTGTTTAATAAGGAGCAGCAAGGTGGTAGCGAACAAG
>JABAAA010000164.1 GCA_014239005.1 Alphaproteobacteria bacterium
AAATTATTTTCCATTTCATCAATATCTTCAGGATCCCAGTTCTTGTTATTTGCTTGTTGTATGATTTCCGAACGAAGTAAATCCACTTCAGAAAGATCCATACCAGTAGAATTAATATTAATAAATGTTGTAATATGTTCACGTTCACTACTAAAGCCAAAATATGTATCAATTGCAATTTGTTTTTTCACAAATGTTTTTATTATATTTTCTATTAATTTATCTGAATTGTTTTTAAATTCCTCCTCTAAAACTAATTTAACGTTTTCTTTTAATTGTTTATAACTATTTTTTATACCACTACGTATATGGTTAGAAAGTATTTCATCATTGTGTTTAAAAATAACATATTTTGAGCCAATTTCTGTTTTTAATCGTTCGAATTTATCTGATATGTCTTTTCGTGTAGGGGTTGGCGACAATACTAGAGGATATAAATAATTTAAAATCGTGGTCGATACAGCAAATCTTTGTAATCCATCTAGTAATATAATTGGTTTATTCATATCTGTGGACACTAATATTACAGCTCCAAATAATTTAGATGTGGAATTAATGAAATCCTTAATTTTAATTTTATCCCAAACAATTGGGCGTTGATAGCTAGGAATGAATATAGGGTTTGGATCATATTCTTGTATTTCTTTAGACCAGTTTTCCGATTCTTTATTATTTTTAGTTAGTGCATACTCGATCGGATATGAACAGAGTTTAGGTGTTCGAGTATTTCGATCTATGTCCACATGAGGTATATGTAATATTGCCTAAATAAAGTATACCGTATGTTCGTGCTGATAAATTAATATGTTCTATAGGTAAGAAGTCATGCCCTGTCCATAATCATCAAAAAAGTTCTACATTTACACACAAAATTACAGAATAATGGACCTCATACTCCCATAATTTATCACTAATACGATTTCTGATACTTTTGATTATGTTGTAAAATCCGGTCTTGGATATGCATTGATGTTTAATTTTTCATGTATGAGGTTTGATAACTTTAGACCAGATGAACCTCTTGAAGTATCCGTAATCACCACTTTTGGAGATATGGCTTCTACATATTCTAATATATGTGGATAATTTGAATGTGATTCAAAATTTACTCTAGTCATATCAGGTTTTTCTATTATTGTACTGTCAAATCCAACAAATGAATCGATTTGAATTTTATGCATATATTCTTCCTGATGTATGGACTCTTCACCAAGTGTTCTAAAAAAGATATATGGGTTTTTACTATTTCTTATTTTTAATGCATCATTACTTTTATAATACAAAACATCACGAATCATGTTGTTATAATGTTTGTTAATCGCATCTGTTAAACGAATATTTTTATGATTAGCAAGATAGATTAAATTTTGTGGTAAATTATTATCAGATTCTAAAGCCATCATTAAAATCTGCATAATTCCCCTGTGGCACTTTATTGTTACTGGTTTTTTATTTATAACAATTTCTTTATGGACTAATTCACAAAAACGTCTCAATACACTCTTTTTTTCTGCATACGAACTCCAATGAGGATCTCCATGCGTTGAATCAAGTACAAGTATGTCACATTTTGGAGTTATGATTCCAGGGTAGTTATAATCTCCAGAATATAGTATTTTAGTACCATCATGTATTTCAACTAGTACTTGAACTGATCCTGGAACATGATTTGAATCATAAAACCGTATTTTTTCTCCAGTAGATGTAGTAAAAGATTCACCTTGTCGAAATGATTTGAAATTTTGTCGATATTGTAACGCATCTCCACATAATGCGATTAATGCGTCTTTAGTTATATCACTTGTTAAAACATCATCACAATGTGTTAATGATTTAGTAAAGTATTTTATGTGATCTGTATGATAATGCGTGAATATTGCAGTAGGTCTATTTTTAATAAATCCATCACACATAATTGATGCACCTAATTTAATTGCACAATTTTCCATATCAAAACCATGGCATATTATATCGGCATAATCTTCCCAATTATTCAATATGATCCCCATCCAAAATATAATCTAAATATTTTGAAAATGTTAATTTAGATTTTTTAATATTACCTTGAATGTCTTTATCAGCTTCTTTGTCTGTAGATATGTACATAGTATTTCCTTTTAATTTTACAGATATGATTTTACCTGAATTTATTTTTTCTTGTAATATTTTTATAATATAATTTGGTACAGTGTATTTATGTTTTAATGAATCATATGTCAACCTGTCCATCATTTTTTTGGATAACGTATGTATTGTTATATATGTCGTTTTTTCAATTGGTCTAATTTTTAATATTTTTTCAATGCATGATTCAATTGGCATATTCGGAAATGTTTTTTTTAAATTAAGTATCATATTTGCCTCTTTTTTTTTTATTCCTCTAGTCAAACTAGATTGTATGACCATATCTTGATCATCTTTGCTATCAAGCTTAGATATTATGGCGCCCACCATGAAAGGGATTTTATTTGAATCAGATCTCCCCCAACCAAGTAATTTTCTACTTTTATGAGATAAATTGAGTATTCTGAGAAAATCTTGTACCGTTGATGTATCTCTTGACTCATTATTTATTGATTTTACATTATACGATTTCCCCAAACCTAATCTTTTAGCTATTTGTTCATGTGTTTCTTCTTCTTCTTCTTTTAATCTATATATCAACTCAGCAGCCTCTATTGGGATTAATGGTCGAGTAGTTTTTAAAACACCTACACTCATTAACAAATTTGCATACTTGTCAATATCATCAATAAGTTTCTGAGACATATTAATCAGAAGGTATTTTATGATCTAATGATTCTATGACCAAGTTTGTAGCTCCTTCATCTAGATCAATGCCCTCTTGTTCCGAGTATGATTTTAGTTTTGAACTATAGTTTTCTGATAACCTTATTTTATAATTTAATAGATCTGGTGCAGATTTTGATGCTTCTTCTGATT
>JABAAA010000165.1 GCA_014239005.1 Alphaproteobacteria bacterium
CAGGCAAGCCTACGCGGTTTGGCGTAGCAAAAGAGAGGGGGTGGGATATTCCTGTCCTTGTGTTGCCTGGCAATCCTGCGTCGGTGTATGTGGGGGCGGTGGTGTTTTTGCGTCCGATGCTCCAAAAGATGCTTTCGCTTGCACCTGATGTTGCCTTGCGCGAGGCGGTTCTTGCCTGTGATATTCTAGCGGGGGGGGAGCGCAGCCATTACATGCGTGCGGTATTGGAGGGGGATGAGGTGCGTGTTTTTACCGATCAGGAATCGTCGCACACGAAGATTTTGGCGGAGGCGAATTGTCTGGCAGTGCAACCGACGCGGGCGCGGGCGAAGAAGAGGGGGGAGAAGATTGGAGTGCTGACGATCCCGGAGCATTGCTGTCGGCTGTGAGGAGCGATGGAAAGGCTGTAGCGCGTTTCGCTTGCCGCGTACGTCTACGCGTACGTTTACGCTTATGTTTACGCGTACGCTTACGTCTACGCGTACGTTCGCGCGCAGTTTTTTGCGACGCATGTGCCAAGGTTTTTTTGTCCTTAACAAGTTCCGCTGCAAGTGTGCATGTCTTGACAGGAACCCGCCCGTCCGTCTACCCTGCAAGCCTTAGGCAAAGGTCATGATCCCCCCCTCCCTCCGTTCAGACTTGTTGCACATCCTCTCCGAGCGCGGCTTCCTCAAAGATTGCAACAACTGGCAACGACTCGATACGCTTCTCAGCGAAGAAAGCATTCCCGCCTACATCGGCTTCGACGCCACTGCCGACAGCCTCCATGTGGGGTCGCTCGTCCAAATCATGCTGCTGCGATGGTTGCAAAAAACAGGACACCACCCCATCGTCCTACTAGGCAGCGGCACTACCCGCATCGGAGATCCATCAGGAAAAAACAGCCAGCGACGCATGCTGGAAGAAAACACCATCGCCCACAACATACGGGCCCTCCAAACCCTGTTCTCCAACCTGCTGCAAGACAACCCATCCTCATCCCCCTCCCCTTCCCCTTCCCCATCTCCTCCCCCCTGTCTCACCTTTGTCGATAACGCCACATGGCTCGACGACATCACTTGGCTCGATTTTCTCCGCGACTACGGCAAACACTTCTCGGTCAATCGCATGGTGAAGGTCGAATCCGTGCGTCGTCGTCTGGATGCCGACCAACCCCTCAGCTTCCTAGAGTTCAACTACATGGTGCTGCAAGCCTACGATTTCTTGCAACTCTATCGACGCGAGCAGTGCCGCCTGCAACTGGGGGGCTCTGACCAATGGGGCAATATCCTCTGCGGCATCGATCTGATCCGCCGCGTGGAGCGCGCCGAAAGCTTCGTCCTTACCACCCCCCTGCTAACAACCGCCAGCGGCGAAAAGATGGGCAAAACGGCAACAGGCGCCGTGTGGTTGAACCGCGAAAAGCTCTCGTCATACGATTTTTGGCAGTTTTGGCGCAACAGCGCCGATGCCGATGTCGGTCGCTTCTTGAAATTGTTTACAGAGCTGCCGATGGAGGAAATCCACCGACTCGAAGGGCTTGAAGGCAGCGAGCTGAACGAAGCGAAGATTCGTCTCGCCAACGAGGTGACAACCCTGTGCCACGGCAAAAAAGCCGCCGAAGACGAGGCGCAACGCGCAGAACAACTCTTTGCCAGCGGCGACCTGTCGCAGGCGACCGAGCGCGTGGTCGCTTTCGCAGACAGCCGTTTCGTCTACGAGCTTATGAAAGAAGTGGGGCTGGTGACAAGCAACGGCGCAGCGCGAAGACTGATCCGTCAAGGCGGCGTACGACAAGACGGAAAAGTCGTCGCAGACGAACAAGCACGTTTGTTCTTGAAACCCCAAGAAACGACGGTGATCTCGGTCGGAAAAAAAACGCACTGCGCGTTGGTCGGCAAAGCAGCCTGATATGGCACTTATGCTAGGCTAGATTCCTTCGTCTTATCGCATTTTGGTTGGGTCATTTTTTCGGGTCATTTTTTTGTTCGTCAGGCTTGTTCGCTTCTTCTTTGACTTCTTCTTTGACATCGTCTTGTTGCGTTTCGCTCTTTTGTTCTTCCGCGATCTGTCGTCGCTGTTGGACTTGCGCCTTTAGGATATCGTCGCGTTCCAGTAGTTGCAACGGATTGGCGATTTTGACTATTCCGGGCAGCAAGATATTGAACGGGGAAGCCGTCACCTTGGGCTCGTCCCATGTTCCCTTCGCCTCGTAAGAGAAGGCGAAGAGGTTGTGCTTCTTTCTGCCGACGACGATGGTTCCTATCAAAGGAATGTTGCGCAAGATTTTCGAAACGAAGTACAAGGAAGCGATTTCGCCGCGCAAATCGAGCTTTCGTTGTGTCAAGTCGAGCGATCCGTTGGCGGTGAGCGCGGTGAGATTGTTGGACAATCGAAACTCTTTGAGCGTGAGAATTCCGTTCCACATTTGCAAATCGGAGCTCATGTCCAATCCTCGAATTCCCTTGTCGAAGACGGAGATGAAATCTGCTGCGTCGAGAATTTTCAACAACAGCGGCAACTCGTAAAGCGTGACATTTCGAACCTTCGCATACCCCTCGAAATGAGGCTTGGGACGCCGTCGCTCCCAATGAGGACGCACGAACGAGAGCTGCGTCCGTCCTCCGTCGGCGACACTCTTGCCCAGCGCCTGATGCAAAAAGCTTCCCAAGTCTTCGATGGAGGCAGAAAAGAGCTCCCTGCCCTCGCGTAGCGTGTAGAAAACTTGCGTGCGCACCAGCCGCCGCGCCTGCTTGCGTTGCCTGCGTGGAGAACGCGAAAAGAGCGGGCTCAGCGCAGAAAAGGAAACATTGCGTATCTTCTCGTCTTGCCAGCGCAAGCGCGCATGCACCTGCTGGAAGCGATCACGCGCGCGTACCGCCACGACGCTCTTGGGAGCGGATTTTGGAGCGGGTTTTGAGGTGGGTTTTTGCAACAGCAATTTTTTTAGCCTTGCATCGA
>JABAAA010000166.1:0-2506 GCA_014239005.1 Alphaproteobacteria bacterium
CATCCATAATCCGTTGAAATCTTTGTACGACCATGCCTTTATTTTGTCGAGCCATGCCAAAGATATTTTCAAGTATTTCTTTTCTAGCTTGTGTAAGTTTTCTTTGATCTACATCTTTGAATCGATATGGTGGTTGCTCTCCAAATATATTCACTAGTATACGTATCACCATAGGTGTTTTTTTGGTATGAAAATCTTGTTTCATCTTGAACTTGTATTTTTGATACCAATAATGTTTAAGAAATTCTCCTGCAAGATATTCATATTTTATACCTACTACTTGCCCTGTAGATGGATTATTTTTACAGTAGTCTAGTAAAGTTTTTCCTAATGTAAATTTGTATGTATTATCTTTTCGTGATTTCGATATTATTGATAAAAAAATGGCTTTCATATTTTGTTCATCACTCTTGGGAATAATCTTACGACTCTTTGTGCTCATTACCGGTATATCCGTGGAACTTTTTGGATCATTAAGTCGGAATAGTGTAGTTCGTTTTATGCTATTCCAGTCTACAATAATTCCATTTTTTCGAAGCTTTGTAATTTCATTGCTTGTTTGTCTCAATAAAGCATTTGAACGTCTTTTTGAACCCCATAGAGAAGGTGGAAGATGTAATCGCATAGCAATCCATTCGTCTAGATCATGTTTTTTGTGCCAAACGGAATGATTTTGATATGATAATTGTGATGTGTCGCCAGAATGGTGTACTCCATGATCTTGAACTGTTTTGCCTTTTTGACTGAGCTTATGGATAAGAAGAATTGGGATCATTTGACGTTGATTAGAATCTAGTACTGTTTGCATCTAGATTCTATCAATAACAGAGATTTATGTTTTTTACTAAAAACAAAAAAATGAACACCATATATAATAATCAAGTGAGGTTTATGACTCAAAATAAGATAACGATGAGCAAAAGATCGCATGGTGTTGTTAGTTAATTTATTGGGCACAAGATGATCCATATTTGTATCAATACTAGACAGCATTGTTCGGAATTTACATGGTAAATAAAGATTTAGGTAAAAAATAGTATTGGGTGTTGACTTAACACTTGTATCCGTATGGAGATGTCCGCCCTCTATTTGTAGGCATAAATTTTGACATCAGAGATATTTTCTATGCTTAGATTTTGCCATAGCTGATCTCGTACTTGCATCATACACGAAAATTTATAAGTCAATAATGCTAACTATTAATATGAAGAGAGAGAGTTTTAGAGAAATTCCAATACATGACATCGATACGACAAAGACTCAAGCACGTCAAACGGGCATTGATAAAAATATAGATAAACTTGCATCGAGCATAGAGATACAGGGATTATTTTCCCCCGTTTTAGTAGTATCTTTAAATGAACACAAGTATGAATTAATTGCTGGACAACGACGAATGAAAGCATATCGAGATATTTTATCTAAAAATGATCCAGAAAAATTTTCAAAAATTCCAGCTTTCATATATGCCGATTTAGAAGAATGGGAAAAAAAAGCAATATCCATCAACGAGAATTTCAATCAAGAACCAATGAATGAAGATGATAAAATTGCAGCAGTGACTGCATGTTTTAATCAATTTAACAATATGAAAATAACTGCAAAAAAAACAGGGATTTCTTATAATAATGTAAAAAAATATGTCAAGTATGAACGATTGCCTCAGATTCTAAAAGAGATGAAAACTAGTGGGGAAATTTCATTAAATACAGCTATTGTTACCGCAGATCTATATGGGTTTGATACCTCGAATACAGGTGATATTGACATTGATGATATTAAAGAATGTGCAAAAGAATTGGAAAAAACAACCCCCAAACAAAAAAAACACATTAAAGAAAGAATGATTGAAACAAGAGAACCTCCTAAAAAAATCATTAAAGAGATTAAAGATGAACAAGAATCTACTCGTTCTATCACAACCGAAGTTGTATCTAGTACTTATGTACGAATTGAAAAATATCGAGGTGAAAATAAATTGAATTCCACTGCTTTGGCCGCATCCGAGCTTATCGAAGAGGGTTTAGAAAAAAATCATATCTGAAATGTCCATATTACAAGATGGTGTAAAACTCGCAAGGCTAAAACGGAGTATTGGGAAAGATCATGCAGATAAAAGACCCTTTACCCCAATTGAAGTAGGAAAATACTTGAAAGATATGATGGATGAACTCGATGATCCTTCGGGTAAAATAGTTGCAGAAAGGTTAGGAGTAAGTACAAGTCTAATAAAAGATTTTCATGGTATTTTGAACTCTCCTGATAATCTTCATTATGTTTGGGGATGGGCGGGTCAAAAAGGACGGATAGCATGGTCTCAAGGCAGAGAAGGGTGTAAATTTGTTACTGATGGGATAATCTCCGAGAAGGAGTTAGTAAGCTTAGTCGATAGCGTATCAAATGGCGAAATAAAATCTTCAGATATGAGAGAAATTGTAATGTTGAAGAAACGAAATCCCGATAAATCATTTGAAGAATGTTGCAAAGAAATATCGAACTTAGTTCC
>JABAAA010000166.1:2516-2937 GCA_014239005.1 Alphaproteobacteria bacterium
TGAAAATATTGATAAATGTGCATCTAGAGACTCTATGTCTTCTAACGATTTAGCAGAATCAGTATTAATGAAATATTTGGGTAGTGAAAATATGGAGGGGGTTTTAATTAAAAATCAGTCGTATATCAAAATTGCAATTACAGAACATGGTCGTCAAAAGATAACTTCATTTGCAACCAAAGAAAAAATCACAATAAATAAAATAATCAATCATCTTTTTATCAAAGAAGGATTTGGACATGATCAATAATTTTTTAGAATATGCTCGTATTAACAACATGGGGGCCGTTATGCTTGGAAAACATACGGTGGTTGATGGATATGATTATGGGAGAGAAATAGGTGTTTTTACACACATACATAGTGATCATACCAAATATTTCACCAACGCATTGCATCAATGCATAGCAATTTATGTATC
>JABAAA010000167.1 GCA_014239005.1 Alphaproteobacteria bacterium
TCTGAAGATCGGCATGTCGAAGAAGTTCCAAGAAGAAAATAAGGACGCCTTCGACATCATCAAGCAGATCGACTTCACCAACTTGGACATCGCCGTCATGGCGAAACTTGCCGATGTCGACGGGCTCGAGCCCGTAGAAGCCGCGGACAAGTGGCTGGCTGACAACGACAAGTGGAAAAAGTGGAAATAGGCTTTTCCTGTCATTAAGGCTCTTCTCCTCGCGTTGCCCTCAATCATTCTTGAGGGCGGCGCGGGGAGAACCTTTTGCACAGCAACAAACAACAACAGACACAAACAGACACAAGAGACAAGGAACAAGAAAAAAAAGAAGGAGTGCACACGGTGAGCGAACGATCGTTAGAGAAGAGGGACAAGCCCTTGCTATCTTGTCGGGGGCTGTGGAAGGTGTACGGCGGTGCGCGTAAGCGTTCAAACTTTTCTTTCAAGACCTCGGATCTCGATGCCTTGCGTGCGACGGGCGCGGAGGCTGCAGTGTGCGATGCTTCGCTCGACCTTCAGCGCGGCGAGATTCTCGTCGTGATGGGGCTTTCGGGCTCCGGCAAGTCGACGCTGATCCGTTGCCTCTCGAGGCTGGTCGAGCCCTCGCATGGCACGGTCGTCTTCGAAGGGAAAGACTTTTTGCAAGCAAGCCGTGCAGAGACGATCGCGATTCGCAGGCATCGCATGGGCATGGTCTTCCAACACTTCGCCCTGTTGCCCCATCGCACCGTGCTGGAAAATGTCGCCTTCCCGCTGGAGATGCAAGGGGTGAGGCGCGAGCAGCGCTTCGCACGCGCTCGCGAGACGATCGCGCTGGTCGGCTTGGCTGAACGTGAGAACTACTATCCTCGCTCGCTCTCCGGCGGACAGCAGCAGCGCGTCGGCATCGCGCGCTCGCTCGTCGTTCAACCCGAGCTGTGGTTTTTGGACGAACCCTTCTCCGCGCTCGACCCGCTGATCCGCCGCGAGATGCAGGACGAATTTCTCAAGTTACAAAGCCGCTTGAAAAAATCGATCCTCTTCGTCACCCACGATTTCGACGAGGCGATCCGACTCGCCGATCGAATCATCTTGATGAACGAGGGGCGCATCGTACAGACGGGAACGCCCGAAGAGATCGTCTTGTCGCCGAAAACAGCCTATGTGCGCGAATTTACGCGTGATGTCGCGCGGGAAAAGGTCATCTCGGTGCGTAGCGTCATGGAACGAGGCAGCAAGGCGGTAGGAAAAGGAGCGAGCGTGTCACAAGACGTGACTCTGGCGAACGTGGCTGCGCAAGTCCTGTCGAGCGAACAGCCCTGCACTGTCGTCGACGCTCAAGGTCGCGCCGTTGGCAGCCTTTCGCGCACAGCGCTGTTGAAAGTGATGTTCGCATGATCCCCCTTGCCGAGACACGCAGTGCCGAGACACGCGGTGCCGAGACACGCGGTGCCGAGACACGCGGTGTCGCAACGCACGCAAGCCTTGCAGGACAGACGACGGGGCGAGGGGGGCTGGGACAAGGTGGTGTTTTTTGGCTTTTCTTTCTGCTCTCGGCTTGCACCATCGTCGGCGTCGTCCAGCTGCTGCCCGCCTGGACGCGCGTTTGGCCGCGCGAGATGGGCTTGCCGTTCATCGAGATCATCAACGCCGTCGTCGAGTTTTTGCGCAAGACCCCCTTGCTGTTCGGCGTCACCTTTCGCGACGCGACGCGGTGGATTGCTTCGATGGTGGATGTGCCTTTGGGACTTGTCGAGGGCTTGCTGGTATCGGGTTTTTCTGCTTGGCGATTGCCGTCCTTGCCTTGGACGGCACTTGTCGGACTTTCTTTCGTCTTCGGATGGTGGTTGAAAGGGTGGCGGCTTGCCCTGCTCGCTTCAGGTTGCATCTTCTACATGGCGCTCTTCGGAAAATGGACGCTCTCGTTGGTGACCCTCTCGGTCGTCTTGGTCGCAGCCCCGATCGCGGCGGGCTTGGGGCTGGGAATCGGAATCGCAGCAGCACGATCGAAGCGAGTCGAGAAGGTCATCTGGCCATTGCTCAATGTCTTGCAATCCCTGCCGCATTTCTCCTACTTGATCCCCGTCGCTATCTTCGTCGGCATTTCGCACAAGGCGGGCGTGATCGCAACGATCCTCTTCGCCTTTCCGCCGATGGCGCGCCTGACGCTGGTGGGCTTGCGTGGCGTCTCCAACGAGGTGCGCGAGGCGGGGCTTATGGCGGGGTGCAGTGCACGACAGATGCTGTGGCGCGTCGAGCTGCCGTCGGCGTTGAAAGCCTTGTTGCTGGGCGTCAATCAGGTCGTCATGCAATGTTTGGCGATGGTCGTCATCTCTTCTTTCATCGGCGCGAAGGGCTTGGGACAGGACTTGCTTTTTCGCTTGCAATCCTTGCGTCTCGGACAGGCGCTGGAGATCGGGGTCGCCATCGTCTTCATCGCTGTCACCTTGGATCGCTTGAGCATCGCGCTCAGCGAGAAGAAGCCGCGCGAGCGTAAGGCGGTAGGGGCTTTGTGGCAACGTTTTCCTCACTCCAGCGTTGCCCTCGTCGTCTTGCTGCTGTCGCTGGTAGGGGCGTGGTTGCATCCGATCGGACAGACCTTCCCGAAAAGCTGGACGGTCACGACAGCGCCGCTGTGGGACAGCCTCGTCGTCTATATCACGGTGCATTGGTTCGACGCACTCAGATTCTTCCGTGAGGGGTTCTTGATCTATGTGCTGATTCCCGTGCGTTCCGCCTTCCAGTGGTTGCCGTGGCCATTCTACCTTTTCGTCTCCGCCGCCTTGGGCTATCGGTTGGGGGGATGGCGGTTGGCTGCGACGGTTTCGTGTTTTGTGATGTTCATCGTGTTGTCAGGATTTTGGGCACGCTCGACGATTACCGCCTACATGGTGTTCGTCTCGCTGTTATGTTGCACGCTGATCGGCTTGCCGCTCGGCATTTGGGCG
>JABAAA010000168.1 GCA_014239005.1 Alphaproteobacteria bacterium
TTGTTTTTCTACCCTTGAAGATCGATGTACGATCCCACCGTTCCCTCCCGATTGCGTGATTTCTTTTTCGCCTATGCGCGTGCTTCCAAAGGCAGGCGTTTCTTCTTGGCGCTGCTGTTCGCCGTTAGCGGCTCGATCTTTGCCGTGGCAGCGACGTTGTTCTTTTTCTCGCTCACGTTGCCCGACTATCGTCAGCTTGTCGATTACGATCCGTCGAAGACGACTCGCGTCTATGCGAACAACGGTGCGCTGATCTCGGAGTTCGCCGTCGAGAAACGCGTCTTCGTTCCGATCGAAACCCTGCCGCAGCCCCTGTTGCAAGCGTTCATCGCGGCGGAGGACAAGAACTTTTACGCACACTTCGGGCTCGATCTGAAAGGGATCGTGCGTGCCATTTCGGTCAACCTTCAAAACTTGGCGAGCGGCTCGACGCGCCTCGTCGGCGCGTCCACGATCACGCAACAGGTGGCGAAGAACTTCCTGCTGACGCGAGAGAAGACACTGGTGCGCAAGCTGCGCGAGGCGATTCTCGCCATTCGCATCGAGCGCGCCCTGTCGAAGGATCGTATTTTGGAGCTCTACCTGAACGAGATCTATTTGGGACGCGAGTCGTACGGTGTCGCCTCTGCAGCGCGCAGCTATTTCGGCGTCGATGTGCGCAACCTGAGCTTGGAGCAATCTGCCTACTTGGCAGCCCTGCCGAAAGCGCCCAATCGCTACAACCCGCAGAAGCATTACGAGAAGGCGATCGGCAGAAGGAATTGGGTCCTCTCGCGCATGCTTGCCAACGCGTTTATCGACGAGCAGCAGTACGAGCGAGCGCGAGTCAAAAAGCTTCACACCGTCTCGAAGGTCCAGCGCATCGAGGCGCAAGGCTCATTCTTCGCCGAGGAGGTGCGTCGCACGTTGGTCGATCGCTTCGGCGAGACCGAGCTTTATCACGGCGGGTTGGTCGTCCACAGCACGTTGGATCCGCAGATGCAGATCATCGCCGAGCGTGCGCTCCAGCGCGGCATCCGCGCGTATGATCGCAGGCACGGTTATCGCGGACACATCGGCAGGGTCTATTGGAAGGAGCAGAACAGCGATCCCGGCGATCTGCGCCCCTTTGTCGAGCTGCGTGACAAGGAAGACGCAGGCACGCCCAACATTCCGTTCGAGGAGGTGGAAAAGCCCGTCGGTGCCTTGGAGAGCTGGCTGTTGGCGCGTGTCGAAGAAGTGGGAACGCAGCGCGCGCGGTTGGTCACCCAGCAGGGACGCAGAGGGACGCTTTCGTTGGAGGACATGCGTTGGGCGCGCGAGCAGATCCGCCCTTCGCGCCAGCAGGTGGCAGAACAGGAGGAGACGGACGATTTGGTGCTTAGCGGTGGGCGTTTCGAAAGTCAAGAGGACGAACGTTACCGCGAACGCTTGGGCAACGCGATCAAACGTCCTGCCGATCTGCTTGCCAAGAACGATGTGATCTTGGTCGCGCGCAAGGGCAGCAAGAGCGATATCTTCTCACTCGAACAGGTGCCGCAGGTCAACGGCGCGTTGGTCGCGATGGATCCTTTCAACGGCGCGGTGCTGGCTTTGGTCGGCGGATGGAGCTTCGACGATTCCGAGTTCAACCGAGGCACGCAAGCCATGCGTCAGCCGGGGTCTTCGTTCAAGCCCTTTGTCTACCTCTCGGCGTTGGAGAGTCGTTTTACGCCGGCGACGCGAATTTTGGATGCGCCTTTCGTTCTCTTGTCCGACGGCGAGGGCTCGAAGTGGAAGCCCAGCAACTTTACCAGAAAATTCTACGGACCTTCTCCGATGCGCTTGGGCATGGAACATTCGCGCAATCTGATGACGGTGCGCCTGGCTCAGGCGGTCGGCATGGACAAGGTGGCGGCGACCACGCGGCGATTCGGCGTCATCGAGGACATGCCACAACGTTTGGCGCTCGCTTTGGGTTCGGGAGAAACCACCCTTTTGCGCATGGTCGCGGGCTATGCCATGTTTGCCAACGGCGGTCGCAAGATCACGCCGGGGTTGATCGAGCGCATCCAACGCGCCGACGGAGAGACGCTCTATCGACGCGACCTGCGTGCGTGCGAGGGTTGTTTGGTCTCCGACTTGGCGCGCGCGAAGGCGGAAGGACCGCCGCTGCTCGCGCTTGTGGGCGAGCGCGTCACCGACGAGGCGAGTGCCTATCAAATCGTCACGATGTTGCAAGGGGTTGTCGACCGCGGCACGGGCAGGCGTGTGCGCGCCGAGGTGGTGGGTGAGATTGCCGGCAAGACGGGGACGACGAACAACAATCAGGATGCGTGGTTTGTCGGATTTTCGCCGCGTTTGGCGGCGGGGGTTTATGTCGGCTTCGACCGCCCGCGCAGTTTGGGAAGGCTGCCTTCGGGCTATCAGGAGACGGGATCCAGCGCGGCGGCGCCGGTCTTTGCAGAGTTCATGCGAAGGGCATTGAAGAACAAGGCGCGCGGCAGGTTCCTTCGTCCGCGTTCGGTCGAGATCGTCGCTATCGACAGGCAGACGGGGGGCAGGGTTGGGGCTGAAGGCGGAGCGGAGGGGCAGGCTTCGGAGTCCTTCAACGAGGTGTTTAAATTGGGCAACGCTCCGAAGACGGGCAAGGAGAGCCTGTTGATCACGGGGGGGTCGCCTACCGATCCTGCCGCGCAGGAGGAGGTGCAGAGCGACGCTCCGGCATTGGGCGTCTATTGACACCTGACTGACACCTGACGTCGAGAGTTTGTTCGCGTCTTAAGGGCAAGGGTAAGGGCAAGGGTAAGTCGAAGGGCAAGTCCAAGGGCAAGAAGGGCAAGAAGGGCACTGAGGGCTGCGGAAGTCGTACCAGTTCCACCGACGGCTCGCGCGGACGGTCCAGCAGCGCGGGGGGCAGCAGCGCGGG
>JABAAA010000169.1 GCA_014239005.1 Alphaproteobacteria bacterium
TGCTCGGTGAGGTCTCTCGCCTCTTGCATGATGAGTCCCGCCAGCGTCACGACCTTGTCTTCAGGCAAAAGCCAGTTCATCTCGCGGCGCAAGGTGCGCAACGGTACATCGCCGGCAACAATATAACTGCCATCGCTCTGCGCACGAACCTCTTGCGAAGAGGTGGTGTCATGCTCGTCGTCGATGTTGCCGACGATCTGCTCGATCACATCCTCCAGCGCAACGATCCCCATAAACGCGCCATACTCGTCAACCACGATCGCAACATGCTCGCGACGTTTCTGAAAGGCGCGCAACTGATCGCGCAACTTCGTGCTCTCAGGAACAAACCACGGTGCACTCAGACAATCGCGCAACGAAAAAGGAGATCCGCGCACTGCTCGCTCCGATCGATCCGATGGCACACCTCCTCGCTCTCGGTTGTACCACTGGCGAAAAAATGCCTTGGCATGCAGCACGCCGACGATGTTGTCCTCGCTCTTGTCAAAAACTGGAAAACGCGTCCAAGGACTTTCAACCACAAAGCGCGCGACAGCAGCGAAATTCCACGCAGCATCTACCATCGCAACCTCCTTGCGGTGCGTCATCACATCTTCCAGCGAAGCCTCGTCAAGATCCAACACCGAGTGCAACATCCGATGCCCCTCGTGCAAGCGCGGCGTGTGCAAGTCGATCGCGCCGCGCATCGTTTCGATGCGCTCGCGCGTCGTCGCCAGCACATTGACGCCACGTTGCGGGGTTGCTCCCAACAGGCGCAACAGGGCGCGCAACGGACGCGTGATCGGTTGCAACACAAAGACGAGCGGACGCAACAAAGGGGCAACCCACAACGCCGTCTTGTCCGCTCGCATCAACGCCCAGCTCTTGGGCAATACCTCGGCAAAAACGACCGTGGCAACCGTCATGACCAAGGTCGCCCACAACACGCCCTGCGTCCCGAAAAAATTCAAGGCAAGGCTGGTCGCAAGCGCAGCAGCAAGAATGTTGACCAAATTGTTGCCGATCAAAATCGTACCAAGCAACAAATCTTTGCGCTCGCGTAACCTTTCGACGATGCTCGCACGCCAGTCGCCCTGACGCGCCAACTCACGAATGCGCGCGCTCACGCTGGTGAGCGCCGTCTCCGCACCCGAAAAAAATCCCGAAAGCACGATCAACGCAACGATGACAACGCCATGCCACCACCCATCGACCGAAGAGGCATCCAACATCCGCCCTTACCTCGATGATGATTCCGAGGCGCGCGCAGACAACGCGTGCAAGATCGGCGCAAGGTAGCGACGCAACGATTTCAATTCCATCGGCGCTTGCAAGGCACACACGCCGACCTTGCTCGGCAAGACCAGGCGCAAGGCGCCCGCAAGGCGTTTCTTGTCTTGGCTCATCGCCTCCACCCACCTTTCTGCCTGCAACAGCTGCTCGGTTCGCGCCGTGCCCAGCTCCAAATCCGACAAGCGCACGGGCAAGCCGCACAAGCGCGCGTGCGCCTCCAAACGAGTTGCCACATCCGCCGAGCAATTTCCTTTGGCAACGGCAAGGCGAGTTGCCATCACGCAGCCCAACGCCACCGCCTCGCCGTGCGCAACGCGATAGAGCGATAGACGTTCCAACGCATGCCCGAAGGTATGTCCAAAGTTCAACAGCGCACGATCGCAAGCCCGCTCCTGCTCGTCGCGTTCGACGATACGCGCCTTGATGCGCACGCTGTGGACAATCGCCTGTTGCAACACGCGCGGTTCTCTTGCCAGCAAACGCACGCCGTGCGTTTCCAGCCACCTGAAAAAGCTTGCATCGGCGATCATGGCATACTTGAGAATTTCTGCATAGCCGCAACGCATATCATGATCGGGAAGGGTCGAAAGCGAAGCCGTGTCGCAGAAGACGGCGGCGGGCTGACGGAACACACCCAGCATGTTCTTGCCGGACGCGCTGTTGACACCATTCTTGCCGCCGACGGCTGCGTCCACTTGTGCAAGCAGGGTTGTAGGAAAGAGCGCGAAAGGAATGCCGCGCATGAAAACAGAGGCGGCAAAGGCTGCCAAATCGCACAACACCCCGCCGCCCAACACGAGGACGAAACTCTGCCTGTCCGCTCCTATTTCCGAGAAACGCTGGCACAGCTTTTCGACCTCGATCAGCCGTTTCTGACGTTCCGAGACGCGGAGAAAAACAACGACAACGACGAACCCTTGCGTTTGCAAACTCTCTTGCAACAGCGCCGCGTAAGTCGCGAGCTTGCGCTCCGCCACAAGAATCAACATTCCTTGCCTCGCGCGGGGCGGAAGCAGGGCGGGAGCTTTTTCAAAAACCCCTGTCCCGACAACAATCGTGTAACGTTCGGCAGGAAGGCGGAGCTCGACAGATGCCATGGGCTTCGCATCGAGCGACAAGCGTTGCGATTCGTCCTTTTGCGCGCCGCGCGGGGTGGGAGAGGGGGCGTCCGTTTCGAAGCGCGCGACCAAGTCCTCCAGCGATTCGGTGGGGGCTACGACAAGCCGCGCATGGGCTTTCGCGTAGTGTCGCTTGCGCTGTTCGTACATGTCTTTAAGTGATTCTTCGAGCAATTCTTCGAGCGATTCTTTGCTCAACTCTTGGCGCTGTGTTTTTTTTTGGAGCAGCGGTCGTTTTGCCGTCTGTTGTGCGTTTTCGAGGCGGCGTTGTACGAGGGGCAGCGGACAATCGATCCATACGGTGGTGAAGGAAGCTTGCAACGCCTTGTGGGTGGAAGGATGAGCCATCGCGCCGCCGCCGCTGGCAAGGACGAAGGGTTTCAACCTTCCTTGCCTCCATTCCTTGGCGAGCCTTCTCACGACTTCGAGCTCCCGTTGGCGAAAAAAGGCTTCGCCTTTGCGTGCGAACAGATCG
>JABAAA010000016.1:0-10521 GCA_014239005.1 Alphaproteobacteria bacterium
CGCACGCGGGGGTGGGCACGAGGGCGGAATAGCGTGCTGGCGACGCGTTTTCTTTGTGACGAGGGGCTCGACAAGGCGGGGTGAGGGGGTGTAGATTGTGGCGTGATTGGGGTGTAGCCAAGTGGTAAGGCAACGGGTTTTGGTCTCGTGATCGTGGGTTCGAATCCTACCACCCCAGCTTTTGTTTTTGCGTCTGTTGAAGCGGGGCGTCGTGCAAGAAATTGAGAACAAGATTGTTTGTGGCAACACCTTCGCGCTTGTCAAGGAGATTGGGGATAATTCGATCGACTTGATTGTCTGCGATGGTCCTTACGGTGTGACGAACAAGGCTTGGGATAAAATTTCCTCTGTGCAGGAATTTAATTTACGTCTTATAGAGATTTTTTCAAAAAAGTTAAAGAAGGGAGGGGTTTTGTATCTTTTCGGTAAGCACGATTCTGTTGATTTTGTCGATTACAGAAAATATTTAAATCTTAAGTCAAGAATTATTTGGTATTTGCCGAGCAGACTTTCTCAGGGTAGAATTAACTATACAAACAATTACGATACGATTTTTTATTTTGTGAAAGGAGAAAAAGCGCGATGTTTCAATTTGGATAGCATTAGGGTTCCGCAATTAGTTGAATTGGAGCATCGTTTCAGGTGTGAAAGAGTTCCTTCTGTTGTAAATGGTCGTTACGGCAAGACGAGATTTGACGAGAGGGGGAAGAACCCTGGCGATGTTTGGGGTGACATAAAAGCACTGACATATCGTTCGAAAGAGTTAGCTGACCGCCGAGCCCTCAATACTGTTCAGAAGCCTGAGCTATTGATAGAAAGACTAGTGTTGGCAAGTTCTTGCGAAGGAGATTTAGTTCTTGATCCTTTTGCAGGGGTAGGCACTTGCCCTGTTGTTTGCAAGCGTCTTTCTCGTCGTTTCATTGCGTTTGAGGTCAACGCGTCTTTCGTCGCGGTTGCCACACGGCGATTGGAGCGGCTAAATCGCCCTTTGGACAAACAGCACTCATTAGAGCTGGCTCATGGCTTTTAATCCTTACGGTAAAATCATCAAGTTAGTTTTGCAAGCTTCTCGTTTGGCAAAAAATATTGGTATCATCAATCTTTTTCAGCCGGGTCTCATTAAGGAAATTATTATAGCCGATCGTTTGGGACATAGAGTTTTGGTTTCCAAGAGGCATGCGGATGCTTGCGATCTGAAGGATTCGTCTTTGTTGTACGAGTATTTGTCTTGCAAGGAGGGCGGCTCTGGACAATTAGACAGAATGTTTAAATCACCACTAGAAAAACGAGCCAGCTCTCTGTATCGTCTTACGCGTAACCATAAAATTTTCTTTATTGTTTTTTACGCGGGAGATCAAACAAAAATAAAGGTTATCTACGAATTGAATATTTTAAAAGTTGTCGAAGAAACCGAACGTCAGCTTAATAACAGCAGAAATATCATTTCACATGTAGGGTTTCCTGAACAGTGGGCAGCAAATAATGGAAGGGTTGTCTACAGAGAAAAAAGTTAGCATAAATGATGTCGCTATTTTTTAAAGACAGTTAACAAAAATCTCTGGTGTTATGTATTTTGATGGCGTAGGTTTCCATTGTCTCAACGCATCAGCCAAACTCTCACGAACAGCCAGCTTTGATTCGTTTGCTATTGCCATCGTTTCATCCCGACGCTCTTGAAGTATCGATGTCTAGAACATCGGCGATAGAATAAAAACCCGGGGGTTGCGCGCTCGCCCATAGCGCCGCTTGCACAGCACCCGCCGCAAAAAGCGCACGCGAAAAAGACTCGTGACCCAAAGTGATGCGCTCGTCCCTGCCCGCAAAAATCACGCGATGCTCGCCGATCACGCCTCCTCCCCGCAACACGCCGTAACCTACCTCGCCACGCGCACGTACCCCCCCCCTGTCACCGCGACTTTCCCCGACCCGCTCCCCCCTACCGCGCACGACCGCCTCCCCCAAACGTAACGCCGTGCCTGAGGGAGCGTCCTTCTTCTCTCGATGGTGCATCTCGAAAATCTCCGCGTCAAACGCGTCGCCAGACAACAAAGAAGCTGCGCGCTCCACCAACGCCGAAAGTAACGCAACCCCCAAAGAAAAGTTCGAAGCATAAACGACCGCACCCTGCTCGCTCGCATCGCGTAACGACAACATCTCGCGTTCCGACAACCCCGTCGTACCGCACACGAAAGAACAACCCGCCTCCGCAGCCATGCGCGCGTGCTGCGCCGAAGCTTTGGCGGTCGTGAAGTCGATCGCTACCCCGCCACAAGAGGCAACCTCGCTCAACGCCGTCGCCGCATCCTTGCCCACGCGAGCCTTGCTCCAACGCAGCTTGTCCTCTGCCACTCGCGCTTTGGGGGAGAAGACCGCGAGCATCGAGGTGACGCGTTGCTCGCGTTCTCCTTCGTCAAGCACCGCTTGCCCCATGCGTCCTCCCGCGCCGAGAACGGCGAGCGCGATTCTGTCCGAGGGTCTTGTGCTCGTCTTTGCGCTCGCCTTTGTGGTTGCCATTGTGGTTGCCATGGACTTTCGTGTCACGAGGGTTGTGGGATCGCCGATCGTTTTTCTCCTCGCGCGGAGACGGGCGCAGGGGAGAAACTTCGGTTGGCGAAATAGGCTTTCGACAAGGCGACATCCTTGGCGATTTGCGCTTGCAAGGCAGGCAGCGATTCGTAGTGTCGCTCGGGACGCTGAAAACGCTCGAAGCCGACGCGCAAGGTCTCGCCGTAGAGCGAGAGCGTTTCGGAACAATCAAAGAAATGCAACTCCAACAAAGGCGAGAGTCCTTCTCCCAACGTCGGACGTTTGCCGAAGCTGGCAACGGCAGGGAGCCGTGCTTGCTTGCGAGTGACCGAAACATCGTAGACGCCGAAGCGAGGTTGGCAGTAGTTTCCGGGGTCGATGTTGGCGGTGGGAAAACCGAGTCGGCTTCCCAGTCCTTTGCCTCTTTGCACGACGCCCTCGATTTCAAAGCTGCGTCCCAAGACGGTGCGCGCCGTGTCGAGGTCTGCTGCGCGTAGCGCTTCGCGTGCGCGCGACGAGGTGTAGGGGGTGTTGCCGTTGCCGAGCAGGGGTAGGGCGTGTACGCGAAAGGCTTTGCGCGTTTCGAATTCGCGCAGGGTTTCCAGCGTGCCTTGTCGTTTGTATCCGAAGACGAAGTTTTCTCCGACAACGATGTGGCGCGCCTGTAAGGCTTGTACGAGAAAGGTTTCGACGAAGGTGTGCGGAGCGAGCGAGGCGAGGCTTTGTTCGAATGTTGCAACCAGCATGGCATCGACCTTGTGTTCTGCCAGCCAACGTTGTTTTTGTGCGCTGCTGGAAAGGCGAAAGGGAGCTGCTTCGGGAGCGAAGAATTGGCGCGGATGGGGTTCGAAAGTGAGAACGATCCAAGGTTTTGGCAGACGCCTGTCGTGCATGGCTTGGAGCAGCGCGAGGTGTCCGCGGTGCATTCCGTCGAAGTTTCCGATGGCGACAGAAGCGTGTCGGCACTGTTGCGCGACAAGGTTTGCGGCAACGAGGTTTGCGGAAAGAGTGGCGGTGGAGACGGTCCAGAGCTGCGTCATGCGGCGAGCAGCGCTTCTTTCGTCGCCTCTAGGGTATCGTGTAGCAAGCGTTCGTCTTCGGCTTCCGCCATGACGCGCACGACCTTTTCGGTACCCGATGCGCGCACGAGCAGTCTGCCCTGTTGTTGAGCGATGTGTCGTTTCAGTGTTGCAAGGGCGTTTTGCGTTGTTTCTTGTTCGAGCGTTGCTTGTGGGTTGGGCATGGGCACATTGATGCTTTGTTGCGGCACGAGATCGAAGAGATGCGAAAAGGTCTCGACATCGTTGCCGCTGCGCACGACCATGGCGCAGACTTGCAACGCTGCGACAAGCGCGTCGCCCGTCGTTGCGTAGTCGGAAAGCACGATGTGTCCTGAGGGCTCTCCGCCGATGTTGCATTGCGCCTTGCGCATGCGCTCGACGACATAGCGGTCTCCGACTTCGGTTCGGAACAGCGAGAGCTTTTTGCCGTTCAGGAATCGTTCCAGTCCCAAGTTGGCAAGGATGGTCGAGACAACGCCGTCGCCGCGGATCTGCTCGGCTTCGAGCATGTGCGAAGCGATGGCAGCGAGCAGGTGGTTGCCGTCGATAACGCGCCCCTGCTTCGAGACGACGAGCAGGCGGTCGGCGTCGCCGTCGACGGCGAGACCGATGTCGGCACCTGAAGCCAAGGTGACTTCTGCAATACGGCTCGGTGCTGTTGCGCCGCAATTCTTGTTGATGTTCGTGCCGTCGGGATTGACCCCGATCTGTTTGACGATCTCGGCGCCGAGCTCGCGGATGATCGGCGGCATGACACGATAGGCGGCACCGTGCGCGCAATCGAGCGCGATCTTCAACCCTTTCAAATCGAGGTCGCGCGGAAAAGAGTTTTTGACAAACTCGATATAGCGTCCCGGCGCATCTTCGATGCGTTTCGCGCGTCCCAAACGTTCGGGACGCGCGCGTTTGAGCGAGGTGTCGTGCATCAGTTCTTCGATGCGCTGTTCGCTCTTGTCGTCGAGCTTGTAGCCGTCTTGCGTGAAGAGTTTGATACCGTTGTCGCAGTAGGGGTTGTGCGACGCCGAGATGACGACGCCGAGGTTCGCGCGCATCGAACGCGTCAGCATGGCGACGGCGGGCGTCGGCATCGGACCGACGAGGGTGACATCGAAGCCCATCGAAACGAAGCCCGCGGTGAGCGCGGGTTCGAGCATGTAACCCGACAGGCGCGTGTCCTTGCCGATGACGACCTTGTGCCGTCGCGTTCCTTTTCGGAAGTGAGCCGCTGCAGCTTCTGCAAGGCGCAGCACGAGTTCGGGGGTGATCGGCGCGCTGTTCGCGGTACCGCGCATGCCGTCGGTGCCGAAGTAACGTCGGGCGTTTGTGGTCACGGCAAGGTCTCCTCCTCGCCCAGTCCCCACAATCCTCCGCGTCGTGTCCATCCTTCGTGCCTGCCGACGACGAGCCGACACCATTCGCTATCGCATCGTTGTACGCGCGCGACCACCTCCTTGCCGAGCCGTGCGATTTTCACGCTGCTCGTGTCGGGGTCTTTGTAGAGTCCCACCTCAGGCAGCAACACGATCACCGCGCGCCGACGCTGCAATTGGTTCGACAGCATCCATCCGATGTCGCCTTGGAAGTCGCGCACCTTGCGCCAGTCGTCGAAGTGTCCGATGATCTCGATCGGCAGCCCCAAACGTCGATAGACCCACAGCGCGGGATACTGACGACCAGGACCTGAGCGCATGTAGGTCTCGTTGAAGCGCAAGCTCAGAAAGTAGGGTTCGAAGGGGCGGAGCTGCGCTTCTCCTCTCGCGCTACCCTCGCAGTACAGCGCGGCGACAAGGCAGGCGGCAACTCGAAGCCCGCAGCGCACGCCGAAAGACGAAGAGGTGGAATAGGCAAGCATCAAGGTGTGTTTCTTCTTTGCAAAGCGTTCGGAGACCGTGCTAGGCTATAGGGATTGATGGTGATCCTCCTCCCGTGCACCTTTTGGAGCGGGCGAAGGGATTCGAACCCTCGACTTCAACCTTGGCAAGGTTGCGCTCTACCCCTGAGCTACGCCCGCATCCAAGTCACTCTAGACGAACCGCCCTCTTCGCGCAAGAGCAAGAAGAAGAGCAACAAGCAAGAGCAACAGGCAAGAGCAACAGGCAAGAACAACACGCATCAAGGACTCAAGACACAATAAGGAAATGAAGAACATGGCAAGACAGGACGGAGGGGCTTCGATAAACCGACAAGCGATGTGGGGGTGGTGCAGTTTCGACTGGGCAAACTCTGCCTATCCGACGTTGATCGTCACCTTTGTCTTTCCCGCCTTTTTTGCGAAAGCGATCGTTGGCGATGCAGTGTTGGGACAGGTTTATTGGACGCAAACGATCGGGTGGTCGGCTTTGCTAGTTGCGATCACAGCACCGCTGCTGGGACATCTTGTCGATCGCACGGGAGCGATACGCGGCATGCTGTTGTTCTTTTCGGCGACGACGATGGTCTTGTGCGCATTGTTGTGGTTTGCCGTGCCTGGCGAGCGCTCGCTGTGGAGCGTGCTGTTCGTCGTGGGCTTGTCGAATGTCGCCTTCGAGCTTTCGGCGTTCCTGTACAACGCCTTGATGCCGACGTTGTTGCCGGATCAGCGACGCGGCATGCTTTCGGGGGTGGCGTGGGGAATGGGCTACATGGGAGGATTGTCGGCGTTGCTGCTCGCGCTGCTGGTGTTCATTCGCCCCGAACAGCTTCCGTTCGGGTTGACGCACGAGGGCAACGAAAATGTGCGAGCCGTCTTCGTGTTGGCGGGCCTGTGGTTTTTCCTGTTCTCGCTGCCGTTCTTCTCGACCCTGCTACGTTTGCCGACCTCGGCAATGGAAAAACGCAAGGTAGGACAAAATCTAGGACAAAAGGTAGGACGCAAAACGCGTTCGTTCTCGCTCTGGCAAGGGCGCGGTCTGTCGCGCGCCGGACGTTTCCTGCTCGCGCGCATGCTCTACAGCGACGGCGTCACGACAATTTTTGCCGTCGGAGGCATCTTCGCCGTCAGCGTGCATGGTTTTTCGATTGAAGGCGTTTTGCTGTTCGGAATCTTGATGAATGTGACCGCGGCGCTTGGTGCGATCGTCGGGGGGTTTGTCGAGAATCTTGTCGGCGCGATGAAGGTCGTGCGCGTCTCCATCGTCGCCGTCTTGCTGTTGGGCTTGGGGCTGATTGTCTTGCCCGGCGAGCCCGTCTTTTGGGTTTGTGCCTTGACGATGGGGATCTTCTTCGGACCGTTGCAATCGTCCAGTCGGGTTATTCTCTCTCGCCTTGTGCCGGAAGAAGCTGCAGGACAAGCCTTCGGGTGGTATGCGTTTTCGGGCAAGTCGACGGCGGTCTTGGGACCTTTGTCCGTTTCTGTTGCCACCGCTTTTTTTGCAGACAACAGACTGGGCTTGTTGCCGATTTTGCTGTTCCTGTTGGGCGGCGTGCTGCTGTTGCCGCGCCGCGAGGTCGAGGCGGGTTAATGTGAGTGCGCGCAAGAAGACCTTTGCATTGATCGGAGCTGCGGGCTATGTCGCCCCGCGTCACATGAAGGCGATCAAGGATGTGGGCGGCGATTTGTTGGCGGCGATGGATCCGAACGACGCGATCGGGTTCATGGATCGTTATTATCCCGACGCTCGTTTTTTCAAAGAGTTCGAGCGCTTCGAAAGGTTCATCGATCAGTGCAACCGTCGCGGCGAGCCCGTGAATTACATGGGGATCGTCTCCCCTGACTACCTGCACGATTCGCACATCCGCTATGCCTTGCGTGCAGGAGCAGACGCGATCTGCGAAAAGCCACTGGTGTTGAACCCTTGGAACTTGGACGGCTTGCAAGAGTTGGAGCGCGAGACGGGTCGCAGGGTCTATGTTGTTTTGCAACTGCGCTTGCATCCCGACATTATAAAGTTGCGTGATGAGCTGGCATCGAGCAAGAAGGTTCACGATGTGGATCTCACTTACATTACGCCGCGCGGGCGGTGGTTTCAGATTTCGTGGAAGGGCGACGAGGGCAAGTCCGGCGGTTTGGCGACCACGATCGGCATCCATTTCTTCGACATGTTGCATTTGCTGTTTGGCAAGGTTTCCTTGAACATCGTGCATGTCCGCGATCGACAGCGTGTGGCGGGCTATATGGAGTTGGAGCGCGCGCGCGTGCGCTGGTACTTGTCGATCGATCGCAACGACTTGCCTGAGGGCAGTGCGCCCGATCAACCCTATCGCAGCATTCGTTTGGATTCGCGCGCGATCGAGTTTTCGGACGGGTTTACCGAACTGCACTCGGACGTGTATCGCGATGTGATGGAAGGGAAGGGTTTGGGCGTCGAAGAGGCGCGTTCTTCGATCCAAATTGTCAGCGAGATCCGCGAGCATGCTCTTCAGGTCAATATGGGTGAGCCGCATCCGTTTGCGCGCAAGTATCTTTAGTCGTGTCAGAATTTGGGCGAAAGGGGCTGGAGCGAAAAGGTTTGGGGCGAGAAGGTTTGGGGCGAAATGGCGTTGAGCGGATTGGCGTTTGCGGTTGTGGCGGTTTCTTTTATTGATTTGGCGGCGCAGCGCGCGCGCATCCGACAAGCACTGAGCGAGGGAATCGAGCGTGTGCTTGCGCACGGGCGTTTCGTCTTGGGACCTGAGGTTCAGGCGTTGGAACAGGCGCTCTCGGCGAGGAGCGGGGTTGCGCACACGATCGCTTGCGCGAACGGCACGGACGCCTTGACGCTTGCGTTGCGCGCGGAGGGAATCGGCGCGGGCGATGCGGTGTTTGTTCCTGCCTTCACCTTTGCGGCGCCTGCGGAGGCGGCGCTGTTGTGTGGCGCTGTTCCTTTTTTTGTCGATATCGACCAAGACTTCGCGCTCGACGCCGCGTCGCTGAAACGCGCCGTCGTGGAGGCGCGAGAACAGGGGTTGCGTGCGCGCGCTGTGGTGGTGGTCGATCTCTACGGTCTTCCTGCCGATTACGAATCGTTGCTGGCTGTCGTGCGGGAGGAGGACTTGTTTTGTGTGATCGACGCGGCGCAGAGTTTCGGGGCATGTTACGGCGGACGCTCGACCGTGTCTTTGGGCGATGTGGCGACGACCAGCTTTTTCCCGACCAAGCCTTTGGGTTGTTACGGCGATGGTGGTGCGGTGTTTGCTGCCGATGCCGAACGCGCGCGCGTCGTGCGCGAGACCGCGAACCATGGTCAGGAGGCGGGGCGGCGTTATTGTCATCGAAGGGTGGGGACGAACTCGCGTCTCGACACGTTGCAAGCTGCTGTCTTGTTGGCGAAGCTGGCGGTGTTTGACGAGGAGTTGTCGCTACGCCAAGGGGTGGCGGAAACTTACGAAAGGTTCTTTCGACAGGCGTTGCAAGGCAAGGACGAGCAGACAACGTCGTCTCTTTTACGTTTGCCGCGTGTTCCCGAAGGGCGTTCTTGCGTGTGGGGACAGTACACGCTGCGGAGCGCGCGGCGCGATGCGATTTGCGAACATTGTGAGCAGGCGGGGGTGGCGACGCTTGTCCACTATCCTCTTGCGCTGTGTGAGCAGGAGGCTTTTCGTCGTTGTCCTGTGGTGGGGGGCGGCGTTCCGCAATCCGAGCAGGCAGCGGCGGAGGTGGTCAGTCTTCCGATGCATCCTTATTTGCGTGCAGAGCAACAGGAGGAGGTGGTCGCGGCGGTCTTGAAGGCGTTCTAGAACGAACATGGCGTTAGATAGATTAGAGGTTGAGAATTTTTGGCAGGAAGAGGACGAGTTGAGGAAAGAGCAGCAAGAGGGCGATGCGTAACAGGTCTGCGGAGAGAAAGGGGATGGAGGCGCGGAAGATACGCTGCAAAGGTACTGTTTGCGCGATGCGATGGATGATCAGGCAGTTCAAGCCCACGGGAGGGGTGATGAGTCCGATCTCGACGAGGATGAGCGCGAGAATGCCGAACCACAGCTGGAAGTGTTCGGGCGGCATGCCGAAATCGAGCGCGCTCAATACCGGCCAGAGCAACGGCATGGTGAGAACGACGATCGACAGGCTGTCGAGAAAACAGCCGAGCAGCACGAGCAGCAGCAGGGTGAGCAGCAGCAGGGTGTAGGGAGAAAGCGCGTTGTGTTGGATGGCGTGCGCGAGGGCTTGCGGCAGTCCTGCGAGCGCGAGGAAGGCGCTGAGGAGGTCTGCGGCGAGCAGGATGAAGAAGATCATCGCGCTGGTGCGTGCTGTTTCGGAGAGGATGGCGAGCAGGTCGGAAGCGATGTCGCGTCGGGACTTTGTGCCGTAGGCGGAGGCGAGGAAGTGGCAGAAGACGGCGCTACAGCCCAGTGCGGCGGCTTCGCTGGGCGTTGTCCATCCTGCGTAGAGTCCTCCGATGACGAGCGCGATGACGGCGAAGGCGGGCAGAACTTGCAACAATGCTTTTCGTTGCTCTTTGGAGGAGACGCGGGGTGCTTGGGGAGCGTTGTGCGGATTTTTGCGTGCGTAGAGGGCTGCGGTCGTCATGTAGAACATGGCGGCGAGAATGCCGGGGACGAGAGCGGCGGCGAAGAGTTTGGCGATGTTCGCCTCTGTGATGATGGCGAAGATGACGAGAACGATGGAGGGGGGAATCAAGATTCCCAACGTTCCTCCGATCGCCAATGTTGCGGCGGCGAAGCCTCCTTCGTAGGCGTGGGCTCTGAGCTCCGGCAGGGCGATGCGTCCCATCGTCGCAGCGGTGGCGAGCGAGGAGCCGCACATGGCGGCGAAGCCCGCGCATCCTGCAAGTGCTGCCATGGCGAGTCCTCCGCGTTTGTGTCCGATGACGGCGCGCGCGGCGCGAAAGAGGCTTCGGCTTAAGCCTGAGCGCGCGGCGCATTGTCCCATCAGGATAAACAACGGCACGACCGAAAGGTCGTAGGAGGAGAAGAGCCAAAAACCCGCCGTCTTCCAGTACGACAGCATGTTGGCGGTTGCACCTAGCAGGGCGAAGCCGAGGCTGGCGCTTGCGATCATGGCGACGGCGACGGGCAT
>JABAAA010000016.1:10620-12793 GCA_014239005.1 Alphaproteobacteria bacterium
CCTAGCAGGGCGAAGCCGAGGCTGGCGCTTGCGATCATGGCGACGGCGACGGGCATGCGTAAGATCAACAACAGCAGCAGGGCAGCGAGGACGAGGAGGGTCGTCATGCGGCGGGATCGGCGTTGTCTATGTTATCGGCGTTGTCTATGTTATCGGCGTTGTCGATGTTATCGGCGTTGTCTATGTTATCGGCGTTGTCTATGTTATCGGTGTTGTCGATGTTATTGGTGTTGTCGATGTTATCGATGTCGAGGTTGTTCTTGTGTGCGAGTTGGACGATCAGCACGCAGGCGAGCAAGACGAGCGAGATTAGGATGGCGGGAAAGGCGAGGTATCGCGGCAGTCCGAGGATCATGGTCACCTCTGCGGCTTCTCGCAATTGCTGTGCGCCGAGCGTCATGCGCCACAGCAGCAGCAGGGTGACGATCAACGTTGCGCCTTGCGCGACTTTTTGGCAGACGCGTTGGAAACGGGCGGAGGTGTTTCGCGTGAAAATATCGACGGTGGTGTGTTCAAGGTGCCATTGAGCGAGGGGCAGGAACATGAAGATGCTCATGGCGCAGGCGAGTTCGGTGATCTCGAAGTCACCGAGCAGAGGTTTGGCGAACAGGACGCGTCCGAGGATGCTGATGGTCGTCATGACGGCGACGGCAGCGAGCAAGGTTGCGCCGAGCCAAGCCCAGATGCGCGCGGCTTTTCCGACGAGGCGCTTCGGGGTTGTCAAGGGGGGCTTTTTAGATGTGTGTGTGGAGGTTAGCCTTGTCGGGCTTTAAAGCGGGGGTTGCGCTTGTTGATGACATAGAGTCTTCCTTTACGGCGCACCACTTGGCAGTTGCGGTCGCGTTTCTTCAGTGTCTTCAGCGAGGAACTAACTTTCATGAGGGCATGATGCAGAGGCGAGGGTTGTTTGTCAAGGGGTTTGTTATAGATAGGGAGACATGGGGGGGGAGGGAGCGTGTCCATCAAGCGACGCTCCTCTGCGTGCTAGCAACGATGCGCAGATAGATTTTTTGTTGCAGAAAGAGCTCGTCATGCGTCTTTTGGCACTATTCTTGGCACTATTTTTGCATCGCAAAGGTTGGGATTCGTCAACCAAAGACCTGTCGAACACAGCCATGACCTACCTCGTCGGACGCACCAGCCACTACGCGACCACCTTCGATTCGCTGCGCACGATCGCCGAAAAGAGCGAACAATACCGCCGCATCAGCGATCGCCTGACGAACGGTCGCAAGTTCTCGGACCTCTCCTCCTACCGCTCGGACCTGTCCGATGTGCTGACCTACCAACGCGTTGTGAACCGCGCCGAAAAAGATCGCGTGCGCATCGAAAAAGTCCTGACCATCACCCAAACCTACGAGCTGACATTGCGCGCAACCTCTCTCGGCACGTTGGGCGGCAACGCCGGGGGCTTGCAAAGCTACATCGAACCCTTTTCCGAAATCGTGCGCGAAGGACTTCAACCCAATGCCGACGCAACGGAATGGCGCGAAAAGTACAGCGGCGAAGACTTCGACAATCGCCTACGCGCGATTCAGTCTCTTTTGAATACACAAGTCGGCAGCCGTTACATCTTTTCTGGCAGACGTTATCGCGAAGGCGCGCCGGTGCGCGACTTGACAAACCTGCCCGATGCCCCCTTGCCCTCTGCTGCAGCCGACTACGAAGCGTTTCTTTTTCGCAACCTTCCCGAAAGCGCAACGGCGAGAACTAGCCCGCTGTTCGACATCCTTTCGATCACGCCGACCTTGCCCCTAGTCAACGCGAACGCCGATCGACTCGCCGACCACGATCGTGAGGCGTTGGATACTCCCTCGGGGAGCTTGGGAGAACGCGTCGTGAAAGCCAGGGCTACCAATGTTTTGCAAATCGAAGAAAATCATGTGGTCGAGTACGGAATTTCCAGCAACGCAGAGCCCATCAACCAGATGCTGTTGGCGGTTCGCCTCGTCAAACAGGCGTTGGATACGGCGACGACGTTCGCCGACCGCAGGACGCTGCTCACTGACGCGCGAGAACTCTTCGATTTTGCACGCGATGGCTTGCGACGGTTGCGCCAGTCGGCGTCCGGCACGGTGGCAACGTTGACGGTGGCAAAGGAAAGACAGCAGGAGATCGAGACCACGACACAGAGCCTCGTCGACAGGCTGGTCGCCGCCGACACGACAAGGGC
>JABAAA010000016.1:12893-14663 GCA_014239005.1 Alphaproteobacteria bacterium
AGACCACGACACAGAGCCTCGTCGACAGGCTGGTCGCCGCCGACACGACAAGGGCCGGCGTCGAGTTGTCGGCGCTCTCGCAGCAGTTCTCTGCCACCCTGCAGACGATCGAGACGCGCAACAGCCTCAGTCTCGTAGGCTTGCTGTGAAGACGCTTTTAAGACCTTGCGAGACCTTTCGTGACATGGAACTTTTTGCCAGGATGTGCTACAATGATTCTGTCGGATTTTTGAACGAGTCTTGTCGATGAGTGTGAATTCTTACGAAGAAGCGGATCGGCTTTCGGTCGCGGGGGCGGGCAGCCGCGAGGTCGAATCGTGGGCACTGCTGGAGTTGGCGAAACGTTTGGATCGCGTGCGCAAAGAGCAACAGCAGCAGCAAAACAAGGACGACTCCGCGTTGGCGGAGGTCGTGCGCCTAAACTGGAGGGCTTGGACGATCATTCAGTCTTCCTTGCTCGACGAGAACAACCCCTTGACGCCTGAGCTGCGCGGCGATTTGCTGAGCTTGTGCGCCTTTATCGACAGGCACAGCACTCAACTCTTGAGCTCGCTGGATGTGGAAAAGGTTCAGATCCTCATCGACATCAACATGCATTTGGCACAGGGTTTGCGCGGCGAACGCTTGAGCGAGACCGAGCAGGCGGCGATCGTCAAAGCGCGCGTGCAAGAAAAAGACGCAGACACATCGGAGGAAACGGGAGCGCAAAAACAGGACGAGCAAACGACCTTAGAGCGAGCGACGTTAGAGCAAACGGCGGGCGAAGCACCATCGAGCGATGCGCCTCCCCCTACACCTCCCCCTCCCCCTACACCTGCGCCTGCATCTGTATCTGTATCTAGACTTGCTTCTTCGGCAGCGGGGACTGGGAAGGAGAGGCGGAAGGTGGAGACGGGGGTTGTCGTCGATCTTTAAAGGTTTTTGGGGGTTAGCGGAGTGTAGCTCAGCCCGGTAGAGCACTGCCTTCGGGAGGCAGGGGCCGTAGGTTCAAATCCTGCCACTCCGATGGTGCGCGTGCCGTCCTCCGTTTTTTCGAGCGTCCCCGTTTTTTTTTCGTTAGTCTCCCCCCATGCCCGTCATGCCCGACCATTGGATTCGCACCCAAGCGCAAGAACACGCCATGATCACCCCTTACACGGACGGGCAACGTCAAGATTCGGTGATTTCCTACGGACTCTCCTCCTACGGCTACGACGCGCGCGTCGCCGACGAGTTCATGGTGTTTACCAATGTGCACTCGGCGGTCGTCGATCCGAAAGCCTTCGACCAAAACGCCTTTGTGCGCAAAAAAGGAGCGACTTGCACAATTCCGCCGAACTCTTTCGCCCTCGCGCGCACGATCGAATACTTTCGTATTCCCTCCGATGTGTTGGTCGTGTGCGTCGGCAAATCGACCTACGCGCGCTGCGGCATCATCGTCAATGTCACGCCGCTGGAACCCGCTTGGGAAGGGCATGTGACGCTGGAGTTTTCCAACACCACTCCTTTGCCGGCGCGCATCTACGCGAACGAGGGTGCATGCCAGTTCTTGTTTCTCAAGGGCGACTCGCCTTGCCAGACGACGTACGCGGCACGGCAAGGCAAGTATCAAAAACAGCGCGGAATCACGCTGCCGAAATTGTAACAGAACCTAATATCAACGCTTCTTCAACGCGTTGTCATGCGTTGAGTTCTGCCAACGCCGAGTGCTTGTTTAGCGGTTGAAATCTGCGGCGTGGACCATCTCGATGGCTTTGCGTCGATGCTTTGCCACGCGCGTAGGATTGGCGA
>JABAAA010000170.1 GCA_014239005.1 Alphaproteobacteria bacterium
GAGCAAGAGCTGGCACGCGTCGTGCGCGCGCGCGCCGCCAATCCGAAATGGCTTGCTGCCATGCGTCGCCACGGCTACAAGGGCGCGAGCGAGATTGCCGCAACGCTCGACTACCTCTTCGCCTTCGCCGCGACGACGGGGCTTGTCAAGCAGAGGCATTTCGACGCGCTGTTCGACGCCTATCTGCTAGAGCGCGAAACGCGCGATTTCCTCGCGCGCGTCAACCCCGACGCGCTACAAGACATCGCCGCACGATTCCAAGAGGCACGGCAAAGAAACATGTGGACAACACGCCGCAACGATGTGCCACCGCTACTGGAAGAAATACTGGGAAAGATCGTCGCTCAAGAAAAAACCTAGCGACCAGAACCTGCCGCCGATCTTTCGCAACCCTTCTTTCGCTCGCTGTTCGGCGATTCTCAGTAGGATTCTTGGTAGAATTGTTAGTAGAATTCTTGATAGAATTCTAGTAGACTCATGGGAACTTCTTGTGGTATTCTCGCAAGCGTTCTTGTCGTTGGGGAGAATGGGGGTAGAAGAGCCAGTGGCAGAAGCCCTGAAGAAACAACAAGAAGAAACAACCGAAAGACGCGACCGACAAAAACATTTGCCATCCTTACGGTGAACTCCTATACTCTGCGAGGGTGGGAGTGTGATCTTTCAGAAATGAAAGTGCCTCGCCCCTCCAGTGCCTTTTCGGTCCGTGTATCGTCGAAACGATTTTTTGCAACAATTTTTTGAAGGAGACTTCCGCATGCTAACCCCTCCTATGCGCTTGTCCGTCACAACATCTCCAAGTGAATCTCCAGGTCAATCTCCAGGTGAATCTCCAGGTCAAACAAGGATTGTCCTCGTCGCAGGGCTGTCCCTGTTGCTTGCAGCGCTCCTGTGGCTCACCGCCTCCAGCGTCCAAGCGCAAGAACAAGGCGAAACGCCCACCGACGAAACGCCCACCGGCGAAACGCTCACCCTGGATTCGACCGTACGCAAAATGCTCAAACAGAACGGCGAGTTCTTAGCAGTAAAGTTCCAACAGAAAGCGGACAACTTCGGGAGAATCTCCGCCATCTCCGAGCTCTTCCCCTCCGTCAACATCCGCGCCAGCAGCGGCTTGATCCACCGCGAATATACGCTGACCACTATTGAGGACGGCACCGAAACAAAGGCTGATCCCTTCACCGATGCAGACACGGATATCAATATCACGGTCTCGCAGCCCCTATATTCGCGGCGTTTTTACCGCGTCGGCGAACGTTTCGCCGATCACAAAAGCAGCAAGTATCGTTTGCACGCGCGTGCCAACGAGTTTGTCTTGGAGACGATCGAAGCCTATTTGGAAGTACAAACGGCGGGCGAACAACGTCAGTATGCCGAAAAGAACTTGCAAGACATCCGCAGGCTGTTCAATCGCGTCAAGGCGCGTGCGCGCGTCGATCCTGGGCAGCGCTACCTGCTGAACCGAGCGCAGACAAGGCTCTCCCTAGGCGAAGAAGACTTGAGCAAGGCACGTCAGCTGGAAGCAGCAAGACGCTCCAAACTCGCGCGACTCATCGGACAAGACTTCGGAACGTTGGAAGCCGTCCCTTAACCCAGCGAACTGCCAGAAAGCGTCGAAAGCTCGCTCGTGCTTGCGCGCGCCAAAAACCCGAACCTGCTCGCCGCGCGCGCCGATGTCAAAAGCAGCGTCAGCGCCGCCGCAGGCGCATGGGGAGCCTTGCTCCCTGAAGTCTCGCTCGATTTCAACTACCGAAAATCGCTCAACCAAAGCGGCTCGACAGGAGATATCGAGGACATCAGCGTCGGAATCGGCGGCTCCTATCAGTTCAGCTCGGGCTTGACCCCCGTCTTCGATGCCATCGCAGAACAACAACGTTTGCGCGCATCGCGATTCTTGCGCAAAGACGCAGAAAGACGAATCGAAGAAGAAATCAACAACCTCTGGGTCGAAGTGGCAGAAAGCAAACGCATCCACGCGCAAGCCGTGCAATTCCTCAAGGCGACCGAACGAGAGAAAAACGCCTATCGGCGACAATTCCGAGCAGGACAGCGAAACCTGCTCGACCTGCTCAACATCCAAAACGAATTCTTCGCAGCCCAGCAACGCGAGCTGGGCGCACGCGTCACCAAAGGGGTGGCACAATACAAAATTCTCGCCGCCATCGGAGACCTCGTGAAACAATTCGGAGGAATCTGATCTCCGAACAGCCCCGCCCCCGCTATCAATATCAAGTCGGCACAGAAGAACCGGCGCACGCGGGGCAACGAGGATGACGCGAGACTTCGAACTCGTGAAATTCTCCTAATAATCCCTCGTACCACAAGAGGCGACGTTCCAAGCGCGAGGGCTTGCCCAAAAGAAACCTCAAGGTCTCCGCCGCTTGCAAAACGCCCATCACCCCGACCACAGGCGCAAAAATGCCGACCGAATCACAACGCGGAACGCTAGAAAAATCAGGCGCTTCCGGAAAAAGACAGCGATAACAAACACCATCCCCCACCCCAGGACGCAAGCGCACAAGGCTGCCCGTAAAGCCCACCGCCGCCGCGCTCACTAAGACTTTGCCTTGTCTCAGGCACGCGCTGTTCAGCACATCGCGCATCGAAAAGTTGTCGCCGCACTCCACCGCCACAGAGCAAGGTGCGACCAGCGAATCGGCATTCGCAGCAACAAGGCGAGTGCTCACCGCCTCGATCTCGATATCGGGATTAAGAAGCGAAAGCGCCTCTTGCGCACTCCGTGCCTTCAGGCGACCGATGTCCGCCGTCGTGTAGAGA
>JABAAA010000171.1 GCA_014239005.1 Alphaproteobacteria bacterium
CTGCACCTGCTGGAAGGTGAGCGACAAAAGATCACCCAGCTTCTGCTGGCTGATGCCTAGCATCGTGCGCCGCAAGCGAATCTTGCCGCCAATGTATTGGTCGATCTCGTTGGCTCCCATCTTCTTGCCGCGGCGACCCTTGGCAACAGAGGGAGAACGTCGTGTTTCGTCTTCCATCGTAAAGTCTCTCGCCTCCTTACAACCTGTTGCGAACCCTAACAGGGTTTCGCCTCTTACGCAACATACTAAAAAACTTTCCCCTTATATTAGCATGACAAAAAACTCCGTGTCTAGCGTCTTGCACCTTGCTTTTTCAACGGAAGACTCCCCTCCGTTTCACAAAGGTCAGACACAGAGCGATGAGAACAAACCACACCAGCCAAAACAGCCCGTTGCCAAAACGCGCGGTCAGAAGAAAACGCTCGGTTCTCTTCGGTAAGGGCGAATCGATCCAACCCGTCGCGTCCAGCGTCAGCCTGGCGAGCTCGCGCCCGAAAGGATCGAACACCGCCGAAATGCCCGTGTTCGCAGCACGGAAAAACGGTACGCCGCGTTCGACCGCGCGCACGCGCGCCATCGCCAAATGCTGGTAAGGACCGCTGCTTCGCCCGAACCACCCGTCGTTCGTTGCGTTGAACAACAGATCGGGCGTAGGCACATCCCTGCCACGGACAACGGCAGCAGAAAAGAACGGCAGCAGATTGGGAAAGATCGATTCGTAACAAATCTGCGCCTCCAACACCATCGCGCCTGCAAGCAAAATAGGACTCGCTTCGCCAACGGCAAAGCTCGGAAAGCTCGTCAGGGTTTTGACCTTCTTGCCAAGACGATTGTTCGTAAAAGGAATGAACTCGCCCAGCGGCACAAGGCGAACCTTGTCGTAAAAATCCTGTAGGTTGCCTTCGTCGTCGATCATCAGCACGCTGTTCCGATAGCCCGCAGCAACGTCCGATTGCGCGTCGTCGGGTTCGTTTTCGCGCACCGCACCGAAAACCAGCTGCTGCGGAACAGCCGTGACCAAAGGCGCTGCCCACGAATGTTCCAGCTTTTGTCCAGAAGCTTGCTTGGGCGTTATCAGACGATAGGGAAAAGCCGTCTCGGGCCACAGCAACAAGGAGACGCTGGAAGGACGGTCGCGCACAGAAAGATCAAGCGTGCGTTGGAAGTTGGCGAAGGCATCCTCTACGCGCCATTTCTTACGCTGTACAATGTTAGGTTGCACGATGCGTACGACAAGCGTGTCCTCGGCGTGCGGAAGATCAGGTGCACCTGCCAGTCGCCATGCGCCGAACGCAGCGGCACTCGTCGGGATCGCCAACGCGCAGACGAGCGCACCCAACGCAGCGCGTCGTGCGCCGTGCGCCAAGTGAAACAACGCCAGCGCCGCGAGCGCGTAGGAGGCGAGCGCAAACAGGCTGGTCAACTCGATGCCCGCCAAGACGTTCGTTTGCAAAAGCCACAGACTGGTGTTCCACGCGTAGCCCGCGTAGTTCCAAGGGAATCCTCCGAGCAACAATCCCCTCAGCGATTCGGCTAGCGCGAAGGTGCAGACAAAGAGTCCTACGCGCAACAAGGGGCTAGCCCTCGTCGTTCGCCCAAGCAGCAGAGGAAGCGCGAGCAGGGCGGCAAGCGCGTAAAGCGAAAGGAATAGGCACAATCCCAACGCAGCCACGCCTCCCACGACAAGCCCCGGCAGCGATTGTCCGAACGAAAGCCACACGGCGTGCGAAACCCAGTAGAGCGAAGTGAGATACGCTGTCAAAGCCCAAGTCGCCATGAGCTTGAGCGCGCGGCTCGTGCCTTGGCGTCGCGGTAGATCGTAGGCGACCCACAGGCAGGGCAGCGCGAAGGCGAGGTAGCCTGCGGGTAAGAAGGAGAAAGGTTCGAACGAAAGCGTCCACAGGACTCCGCCCAACAAGGCGTAGCAGTAGGAGGATCTGCCTGTCAGCAGCAGCGTCTCCAATGTGCGAACGGCGCGAAGAGGTTGCTTGACGGGTTTGGTCGTCGTTTTTTTTGTCGTCATTTTTTGTCGTCGTGTGCGAACTCGATGAGCTTGAGTCGCGCGATGCGCCGCGCCGACGATTCGATGATGCGGAACTCGATCTTCGAGTGAGGATCACGGATGGCTTCTCCGCGGTTCGGCACGCGTCCTGCCAAGGCGACGACCAATCCTCCCAGCGTGTCGGCTTCTTCGGTGGGTGCAAATTTTTTGCCGAATCGTTCTTCGAAACGCTCCAGGGTCAGGCGCGCGTCGGCGACGATGTTGCCTTCTGCGTCTCGATAGCCGATCGGCTCCCAGTCCTTGTCGTGCTCGTCGTGGATCTCGCCGACGATCTCTTCGACGACATCTTCCAACGTCGCCATGCCGTCGATGCCGCCGTATTCGTCGACAACAAACGCGATCTGCCGCCGCGTCTGTTGCATCTTCACCAGCAGATCGAAGACGCGCACGCTGGGCGCGCAGAATAGAGGTGGGTGCAACAGCGCGTGCAGCGAAAAGCCGCCTTCCTGCCCGTTCATCGCGATGTGCGCGAGCAGCGACTTCACATGCAAGACGCCGACAATGCGATCCAAGGTCTTTTGGTAGACGGGATAGCGCGAGTGCGGCTTTTCCGAAACGAAGGGCAAGAGTTCTTTGTAGGGCGTGGTGATGTCGATCGCTTGCACATCGGCGCGCGGCACCATGACATCGGCGACCGTCTTGTCGCCGACATTGAGAATGTTCGAAATCATCGTGCGCTCTTCGGGCGC
>JABAAA010000172.1 GCA_014239005.1 Alphaproteobacteria bacterium
GCTGTCACCCCGCCGACTCCCCAAACGGAGAAGCTAAGGATATAGTCGAGAATTTTGCTTGCGCTGTTCGACAGCAAGGGGGAAAACAAGAGCGAGATCAAGTATGCAAACATTGCCAAGACGCTGATGAATGCAAAGGTTACGGGCATGGTGATGCACCAGTATTCTTGTCTTGTTGCGTATCCGTCGATGCTGAGATAGCGGACGAGTCCTTTTTTGGGGAGGGGGCGTATGATTCTTGTTCCGTCATCGGGTTCCAGACAACCGAGCGCGATGTAGAAGATGTTTCCGAAGGGGGGCAGCAACCACAGGAATACCCAGTGCGGATTGATGCCGGCATCTTGACAACGGCGCGCTCCTGTTGTGCTGATGACATAAAGCCATACCAAGAACCATACCATTCCCCACAGAACATTGCTGTCTGAGGGGAAAGATTTCAGCAGGAACACAAGAAGGAATGAGCCAACGAGGAAGACCAGCGTGCGCATCCAATATTGTTGGCGCGAGCATTTGCCTCGGAAGGAGAGGTATCGTTGTAGAAGTTTCTCCATGTATTTTTTGTATTTTTTGTGTGTTTTTTTCGAGGTTAGATTTTATTTTTTGGACGGGATGCATCCGAAGACGATCAAGGCGACGAAGCTGACGAGGGACAAGGCGTTGGTGATCAGTCCCCATACGACGAGGAAGGTTTCTGTGTGGTCGATGCCGAGCAGGACGAGCAGGAAGAAGTGAGCGATGACAGCGACGAGTCCGATGGCAGGCGAGAAGACGAGGAGCGTGAGCCAAGGGTTCCATCCTGCGTCGCGCAGTCTTCGTGCAGTTGTGGCGAGCATGATCCAGTTTGCGCACACGATGAAGATTCCCCACAACAGCAAAATGATGAAAAATGCGGGGGTTATTTTGGGGGCGGCTGTTCGTACATCGAAGGTATCGAGGAACTCGGATGCTCCGGTGAAGAGGGCGGCGACAGCGAAGATCACGGTGACGACGATCAACACGGCGGCGACGGCGAGAATCCCGAGCACGACGCCCCAGTATTGCCCCTGGGTAGCGCGCCCTTGGAAGGAGGAGAGTGTCATGGTTTTTTACGGTGTCCGAGAAAATTTCCTGTGCGTGGTTGTCGAGGGTTTTTTTGTTTGGGATTATTTTTTGGAGGGGAGGCACCCGAAGGCGATCCATGCGGCGAGGTTGACGATGGGGACGAAGATGAGGGGCGTGAGCCAAGGGTTCCACCCTGCGTCGCGCAGTCTTCGTGCGGTTACGGCGAGGTTGATCCAGATTGACGGGATTGCGAAGAAAATCAAAAGGGGGAAGAAGAGGACGGATAAGAGCAAGGCGATAACGAACAGGATGACGATGGTGATCCAGTATTCTTTGCGTTTGGCGCGTCCGAAGAAGGAGAAGCATTTTAGCATGGGAGAGATCCTTTGGGGTTGTGGTTGTGGGTTGTGGTTGGTTGGGGTGGGAGAAGAGGAAAAATCGACTTCCTTGCGCCCGTTACTAGAGTCAGAAAAATAGCGAGTCAAAGGTAAAAACCATGGCAAAGACCAGAGAATTTGGCATTTTTCTGGGGATAACTTTCTCTGTCGGGTAGTAAATTCCTTTGCTGTTTGCTATTTTCTCTTTGTCCTGATTCTTTGTGATAAGTTTTTCATAGTAGAGGTGTGTTGTCGGTGAATAAACTTGCCCCTTACTTGAAAAGGTTTTTTCATGGTGTTCCTACTATGTTTCTAGCTCGTAAGTCAGGACTTTTTGTGCCTTTTAAAGCAAATGAAAATTTGTTAAAACATGGTTGTGACGGAGTTCTGTCGCTTCTCAAAAACCATAAAATGTTGTTTGCATTGGTTGCGAAGACACATTGTTTTTTAAAAATTGTATTAGAAAAAAATAGTATTCCAATAACAAAAAATGATGCGGAGTCTGCAGTAAAAGCAATTAATGAAAGCGTTGACACTGAATTAGTTTCTCAAAAGAACAGCATGGGAAGGGTGTACGATGTAACAAAGAATATAGTAAAAAAAGAGATGCAAATGAGCGGACTGCTTCTTGTTGGATTGTGGCATCAACAAGAAGAAACTCTTAAAAACTTGATCAGGCAAGAGAAATTTTTTTTATTTTCTTCTAAAATTGAAAATAAAATTAAAAACAAAGAAAACGTTTTTTGCATGGAGCTTTTTCTTGACATGGCTGAAAAATTTAATATTTCAAAAAATGGATATTTATTTAAAACGATTAAAGAATGCAATGCTTTCGCTAATGATGCAAAGCATGGTGGCACTAAGAATTTAAATAAATTTTACGATAATAAAACTAACAAATGTAATAAAAAATGTGTAGAAATAGCTATCTTAACCAACTCGCCAGATAAGATTTTTTTATGGAGAAATATTCTTATTAAATATGTCAAGGCACTTGAATCGTTTTGGGTGAGTGTTTTTAAAAACCTTGAAAAACCTTCGAGTGAAGATGGCGCAATTAAGTTTTTTAAATACCATGATGATGAACCGCGCATGAATATTCTTACTTGTATCAATAAAACTGAAGAAGTAATGCAGAAACGTATTATAAAATTTTGGAAAGATATAGAAAGGAAGCACGGAGTAAAGCATGACGAAGGAAATTTTAAATGTAGTTGCGTATAAAAACATGGTCATGATAGCTCTTTGGCTCTATAGGGGAGAACATCACAGCATCGTTGCGCCGCGTTGCTAGGCTGTTGCGCGAGGCAAGCCTCGCGCTTTGGTAGGAA
>JABAAA010000173.1 GCA_014239005.1 Alphaproteobacteria bacterium
GGCGGATCATTTGGAGGCGCATTGTGATGTGGCGTCCTTGTTGGAGGCGGGGGGGCTTGCGGCATCGAGGGCGTTGCCAGATTGGAGGATGGGTGGCCGAGCGGTCGAAGGCGTCGGTCTTGAAAACCGATAGAGGAGCGATCCTCTCGTGGGTTCGAATCCCACCCCATCCGTCGCTTGCGCTCGGCTCAAGGAATTCTAAAATCGCATCGTCTTTGAAATTCGTAGTCGTCGATGCACTCGATTTCCAAGTCCTTGCAAACATCGGGTATTTTTCGATTTCCTTTTATTTTGCTAGGCTTTGATCTTTCTTTTGTCACGACGATACGATGAGGCTGTTTCATGGCATAAGCTATAAGAAAAGGGTCTTGCCCCATTTTTCTATAATCTGTGTCCTCTAAATTTTCCCCATAACCACGGCGAAGGACTTGCTCGTAGATGCTTCTATCAATTTGTTCGTCTAAAATAAGTTTTTCTATCACATCTTGCTGATGTGTCCAGTCGAAAAGACTTTTTTTCGCTTTTTGGTAATGATTATAATTTTTTGTTGAATCAGGATAAGAAGTAGGTATAATTTCTTGATAGATTTCTCTGGGTATTTTTACTATTCCCTTGTCAGCTTTATCAAGCAACCAATCCCAATATAGCACTATACGATCCATAGAGAAATAGTCGTTGTTTGCCTCAATGATAGCACTAGCATCAAATAAATAGAGATAAGACATGGTTATTGATTGGGTTGCTATTTGTTCTTGGGTTCGATTAATATGCGTACAGAGGCAGCGTCCACGCCCAACAAGTTTGCAGCTTTTGTGTATGTTATATCATGAGCATTCAATGATTGTCTAACAAAATTGATAAGCAAATTTCCTATCCTTTGCCTTTTAATCACATAAGAAGAAGGTCCCCCGCTCTCTTTCTCTTTTCGTGCCTGCCTTTCTTGTTCTTTTTTATTTTTCCACATGTTTTTATAAAATTGACATAAGTCGTTGTACATTTTTTCTGTAATAGAATTTTTAGAAAAAAGCCTGTAGGCAACCATGGAATGACTAACCTTGTGTTGTCGGGTAAGGTTTGCAATAACTTTACGTGCTGTTGCTTCATCGTCTAGCATTTTAATTCCCGACAAGGATTTATCAGGCAACAAAGTATTGCTGGCAACATCGTTACAAAATTTTTCTATCTTTCCGTTTTCTGTATGCTGATCGTCAATAGTCACCTCTCCACTGATACCGCTGTTTCCTATCATGACATGCGTTAGTTCATGGATGAGCGTAAAAGAACGAGCTGTTTCGGCATCGTAAGGGTTAATGACGATAAACGGAGCTATACGATCCGCAATAGCAAGCCCTCGGAAGATTGTTTCATGAGTTTTTGTATGGTGACTACCAAGGTCTCCGACCAGCAGCACAAAAACACCGATACTTTGTACACGCTCTCTCAGTTCACTGAAATTCAAGACCTTGTTGTCAGAGAGGTTCAGTATTTTTTTTAAGGCTGTGACAGAAGCAGAAATGTTGTCGGTGTTTTTCTGCGAACCAACAAAAGAACGTGGTTCTTCGTCTTCATCATCTTCAAGGACACTCCTAACGATGCTTTGGCGCGCATAAATATCTCTGACGAGCGCGTCCAACCTGCCTCGTTCTTCGGCAGTCGTAGACGTTATCAGTTTAGAATTGCGAAAATCGACACCCCCCTTAGTAGGTAAGGGAGGGTGTGAGGCATAAAAAACCGTAAGAGGATACCAATAGGTTTTGGCGATTGTGAAAAGCTGCTTACGCGTAGGTTTGCGCTCGCCGTCTTCCATCTTCGCAAGATTTTGCGAAGACAGCCCGATTTTTTTGGCAGCTTTTTCCAGTGAAAGCCCCGCTCTCTCTCGAGCCCATCCCAGTATCTCCGAGTTGATGTCCTCTTCCAAGCGAGCCATAATGCGTCGCAGTGTAGCAAATTCGCGTAGATTCCACAACGAAAAACCACGCGCCTCACTCTGCCTCCAAGTGCACCAACACCTCTCCCCCTCTGTCGATCAACACGATCCCCAAAGGAAAACATCGCGGCAACAACAACTTGCGCGCGACATCCCGCGCACGCTCTGCCACCGCGCACAACAGCCTCCCTCTGACCTCCTCCTTCTCCTCTCCCTCCAACGACGACAACACCCCCCCCACCGCAACCCTCCCTGCAATCTCTTGCACCGTATCCTCGTCCGCACCGCAAGCTTGCGCGAGCCTCGCCAAGTCTGCAAAATCGACCTGAGACCTGCCCGAATGCAAATCGCCGTGTCCTTGCGAAAGCTTCACCATTTTGCCAACACCCCCCGCAATCGTCAAACGAGGAACAGGATGCTTGCGCATATACTTCAACATGCCCGCCGCAAAATCTCCCATGTCGATCACCGATCGCTCCTCCAACCCCAAGAGTGCACGAACGACTCCCTCCGAAGTGCGTCCCGTCGCCGCCGCCAACACGGGCGTTCGCGCCGCGCGCGCAACATCGATACCTCGATGGATCGCATGAATCCACGCGCTGCAAGAGTAAGGCTCGACGATGCCCGTCGTGCCAAGGATCGAAAGTCCTCCCACAATACCCAACCGAGCATTCCATGTTCGCTCCGCAAGCCTCACGCCGTTCGCAACGCCCACCGTCGCGACAAAACGCCGACCGATCTTTCTCCCGCTCCCCTCGCAACGACTTTCGCCCGCTGCCTCCTCCAAGGCAGCTGTCAACGCCTCGATGATCATCC
>JABAAA010000174.1 GCA_014239005.1 Alphaproteobacteria bacterium
GTCCATCGTCAGCTCCTGCCCCCACATACGATAGGACTTTTCGATGCGCATCGAGTCCATCGCACGCATGCCCACCATCGCAAGCCCGTGCTTCTCCCCCTCTGCCGCCAACGCGTCGAACAGCGCGTTTTGCGATTCGATCGGATGATGCAGCTCCCAGCCCAACTCTCCCACAAAATTTACGCGCAAGGCGTGGATGTCCTTCTCTCCCGCCACCGTGATGTTTTGGGCGCTCAACCACGGGAAGGCTTCGTTGGAAAGGTCGGCATCCGTCAATGCCGCGAGAAGATCGCGCGCACGCGGTCCACACAAAACAAAAGTGCCGCGCTGCAAAGTGTTGTTGACAAGCTTCAACGAATTGTCAGGCGGAAGACATTTCTTCAAAAGGTCGTGGTCGAAACGCTCGGCAGAGCCCGAACTCACAATGTAGTAACGCTGTTCGTCCAATCTCGTGATCGTGAACTCGCTGCGCACGCCGCCCGACGAGTAAAGGCTGTGTCCCAGCTGAATCCTGCCGTCCTTCTTCGGAACATTGTTCGCGATCATCGTCCGCAGCCAAAGACCCGCACCCTGTCCCATCAGGTCGAACTTGGCGAAACCCGTCAAATCGATGAGACCTACGCGATCGCGCACGGCTTTGCACTCCGCCCCGACAGGCGAGAACCAGTTCGAACGACGGAAGCTGTAGCGATCCTTGCGCTCGACCCCCTCAGACGCAAACCAGTTCGCGCGCTCCCAGCCGTAGCGCTGTCCCCAAACCGCGCCGCGAGCATCCAGCTTGTCGTGGCACGGGCTCTTCTTCTTGCCGCGCGCCGCAGAGCGTTCTTCCATCGGATAGTGGATCACGAAAACATGCTCGTAAGCTTCGGCGTTCTTCTTCGCCGCGTAGTCCTTGTCCGCGTAGCTGCCGAAGCGACGCGGGTCCAGCGGCAAGGTATCGACAGAAGCTTCGCTGTGCAAGATCGTCTCGGCAAGCACCTTGCCCGCTCCCCCCGCCGCCGTGATGCCGAAGCTGAAGCCTTCGGCAAAGTAGAAATTACGCAAACCCCACGCCCGTCCGAGAAAAGGGTTGCCATCGGGCGTATAAGAGATAGGACCATTCACAACATCCTTGATCCCCGCAACGCCGAAGGAGGGAACACGATTCACCGCCGCCTCGATATGCGGCGCAAGGCGGTCGATGTCGCCAGGCAGAAGCTCTCTGCCGAAGTTCGCCGGAACGCCGTCCTCGAAGCACAGCTTCGCTCCCTGCTCGTAGGGACCCAAGATGTAGCCCTGACGCTCCTCCCTCAAATAGTAGGAGGCATCCGATTCGCGCAAAACCGCCATCTCAGGCAGTCCTTGCTTCTTACGCTCGACCAACTCAGGCACATCGTCCGTGACGATATACTGGTGTTCCACAGGAATAACAGGAATATCCAATCCCACCATCGCCGCCGTTTGGCGTGCATAGTTACCCGTCGCAGCAACGACGGACTCGCAAACGATCTCGCCTTGCTTCGTCGTCACCAGCCATTCACCACTGGGTTTTTGCTCGATCGCCGTGACCTCCGTATGCAGGCAAATCTCTGCACCACCCATTTTCGCGCCCTTCGCCAGTGCCATCGTGACATCGACAGGCGCGACATGCCCGTCTTCGGGGTGGAAGAGCGCGCACAAAAGCCCTTCCGTGTTGCACAAAGGCCAAAGCTCCTTGACTTCTTTCGGCGAAATCATACGGAACGGCACGCCGATCGTGTTCGCCGTACCGCAATAGTTGTGATACTCGTCCAGCCGTTCTTGCGTGCAGGCGAGGCGCAGGTTGCCCGTTTCGTGGAACGAGACAGCTTGTCCCGTCTCCGCCTCCAGTTGCTTGTACAGATCGACCGAGTACTTGTGGAGCTGTCCGACGCTGTAGGACATGTTAAAGAGCGGCAACAACCCCGCAGCGTGCCAAGTCGAGCCTGCCGTCAGCTCGGTGCGCTCCAACAGGGTGACATCCTTCTCCCCAAACTTCGTGAGGTGGTAGGCGATAGAACAGCCGACAATCCCGCCGCCAATAACGACGATACGCGCGTGAGTCTTCATAAGTCATCTTCTCCGTAGTTGCGAGCAGCCGATAGATGTCCTCAACCTAGCACGCAATATAAATTCTTTGGCAAATTCTTTAGCGATTTCTTTGCAACAGCTACAAACCCCAAGAAAACTCTTGGGGAGACTCTTTGTTTTGTGAAATTTTGGTTTTGTCAAATTTTGTTTTGTCAAATTTTCGAGCAGAATTCAGAGACAATCCTTGGCAGGAAATCCTCGGCAGGCAATCCTTGGCAGGCGTTCCGCCCAAAAGGGTCAGGCATTTAGGCAGAAGGGAGACCAGACCAAATATCGGTCACCGAGATAAAATCGCTGCTGGAAAGACCATACGAGACGCTGATGGTAAAGGCTGCGTTGTCCGTTCCCGTCGTGATGGAGGGATCGCTTTTGTAGGCGTTTTCGATCGTGACCTTGTCGTCGATGTCATCGTCGGGGCGCTTGTCCAAGTCGATGACGAGGTCCAAGCCAATCCTTTTGAAGACCGATGCGTCGAAATCTTCCGCGTCGTAAAGACCCCGAAAGAGCAAAAACATGACATCGTCATCCTCGTTGGCAACATCGACGACGGTGTCCGAGCCATCGCCGATTCTGAAGTAGTAGGTATCCCTTCCCTCGCCGCCGACGAGGGTGTCGTCGCCGTCCAAACCGTAGAGAGTGTCGCTGCCT
>JABAAA010000175.1:0-237 GCA_014239005.1 Alphaproteobacteria bacterium
ACCCCGTTCGGCAAAATCTCCGCCAATACCTGTCCGCGAACCACCACATCGCCCGGAAACACCCCCTCCGCGACAAGCACCACACGACCTGCCCTACGCGCGATCAACCTCCGCAACCGCTGCCCGCCCGCATCGGAAAAACCCAGCCGATCGAACGTGTTCTTCGGCAACCCCATGCGAGCATACAACGCGTTCAACGTTGCCCGAACGCCCTCCATCTCGACACTCTCCTCACGC
>JABAAA010000175.1:247-2727 GCA_014239005.1 Alphaproteobacteria bacterium
GCGTAAGGTCGTCTCCAACAACGCCTTGCTGTTAGAGCGCACCTTGCGCTGCAACCCCGTCAACTGCTTGCGATGCCGTCGGATCGAACGGCGATTGCGCCGCACCTCATCACGCAACTCGCTGCCGCCCGCCGTCCTGAATTCGCGTTCCAACAACAGCTGTCGCTCCGTCAAGGATCGGATCTCCCCCTCCATGCCCCTCACCTGAACATCCAACCGAGCGCGCTCCTCGTTCAAGGACTTTGTCGCTTTCTTCAACTTGTTCTGAAACGAGCGAAACAAACGACGTTGCTCGCCGACAAACCTCGCGTAATCTCGATCGAGAGCAAGGCGTGCGCGCAAATCGGGCTTCAACAGGATCTCCTTCAACCCCCCCCGCTGCGATTCAAGCCGAGCATTCTCGACACGTTTGTACAAGATCGAACGCGCCAACAAGGCGTCGGGAGGTTGAAGGTCGGTCGTAACAATCTCAGCGACGATCGTGTCCGCTTGCACCCGCTCCCCTTTCGAGACGCCGAGCGAACGCACGATCCCCCCCTGCGGAGCGCGAATCACAACAATCTCTTCCCCGTCCAACACCTCCGCACCATAGACCCAAGGCAAAAAGAATAGCGACCCCATCCCCCCTGCGCAGACCGCCAACAGGGAAGAACACAACAACGCCACAACAACGCGAGCCTTCACCATTCGCATATCCCCCTAATCCTCGCCTCCACCGAGCTCACGAACCTGAACCCGATTCTGCGCGCAAATCCAAGCACGACGGCAAAGCCCCAACAACACGCTCTGCCTTGTCGTCAACACCGCCGCTCCCCCCTCTTTGCAAAAGGTCTGCATCGCGCGCGCGAAACGCTCGATCCCCTTGCCGTCCAAGGCATCGATGCAAGCATCGCACAACAACAGTTTCGACTCGGAGTACAAAGCTGCTGCCACCAACACTTGCACCTTGAAGGCATGCGGCAGCCGAGCGTCAAACGGAGCGGCGCGCGTCGCCAAGCCGTCAGGCAGGCGCGCAAGCACGCGCTCTGCACCCAAGCGCACCAGCAACTCCGTTGCCCTCGCCTCGTCGCACATGGTTTGAAAGCCTGCGATGTTCTCGCCGAGCGAGCCCTCCAACAAAGCCGCCTCCTGAGGAAGATACCAGGCTCCCTCCTCCCCCTCCACCGAGCCTCCGTCAAGAGCCTTGCCTGAAAGAAAGAAGCCCTTGCTCTCCACCATTCCTGCACAAGCCTGCAACAACAAGGACTTGCCGCTCGCGCTTTCTCCTGCCAAGGCGACCGCCTCCCCCCTCTGCAAGACAAGCGCGTCGCAAGCAAGCACGGCTTGCGAGGCAGAAAGAACCTCTCCCTGTCGGATGCGAAGGATCGACGCATCCGCACTTTCCGTCTCCCCCTCCTCTTGTTCTTGTTCTTGTTTCTGCTCGCTCGTCGAGGCAAGGACGATTCCTCGTCGCTCTTTTGGAGCGTAGAAGGTGAGCGCGCGAGCACGCTGCTCCAGCCAAAAGAACACGGAACGCAGCAACAAAAGGATGGCGACCAGCTCGCCCATGTTCGTCTTTGCACCCAGCGGGCTGCCGCTTGTCCGTCCGCCACCCGTCAGGCTCAAAGCGTAGAGCAGAAAAAGGACGAGCGTCGCCGCCGCGCTCAAACGCACGCAAAGCAGACAGGCAGCAGAAAGAACGGCAAGGCTGCGCTCGGCACGTCGCGCGCTCCTGTGACGCGCGAGGCTGCGCTCGCTGAAGGCTGCAAAACGTCCGAGCAAACGCGCCAGTCCCAGCGAGGACGCAGCGCGCAAGGCGCTGTCGGCGATACGGCGTTCACGACGCTCGGCATCCAAGCGAGCGAGCGCGGCGAAGAACAGAAGGATCACGCTCCCCGAAAGCGCACCTGCCACCATCGGCACGGCGGCTTCGTCGTGGATCCACAAGGCTGCCGCCAGCCACAGCGGCACGAACAGCCACTCGCCGCGCCTGCGAACCTGTCTCCAGCGCGCGCTACGTTCAAGGCGGATCAAGCCCTCTGCGACAGAGCCTAGCCCTGTCAAGGCAGAGGCGATATGTCGATCGCTTTGTTGCGCCGTCTGCAACCTCCACAAGTCTGCGCAGAAATCGGCGAGGGCTGCGAGCGCGAGCAGCAGGATGGTGCACACGACGGGTGCGCTTGTCAAAAAATCAAGGGGAGCTGCGGGCGGGAAGGCGAAGAGCAACAGCGCCAGCGCGGGCGCAGCGAGGCTTAGCGTGCCTCTGACGAGGAGGAGGAAGGCTTCGAAGGTGAGGGCAAGAAAAGAAGACAAGGGTTCAAAAGAGACAATCGTGGAGAGAAAATCGGGGGCGGCAATCGGGGGTAGCAAATCGGGGGTAGGCAATCTGGAGCAGACGATCAGGCGAAATCTGACGCGAGCGACCTTCAAGCCATATCTCTGACTCTGGCTCTATCTCTATCTCTATCTCTATCTCTATCTTTAGTCATAGCCATAGCCCT
>JABAAA010000176.1 GCA_014239005.1 Alphaproteobacteria bacterium
TTTCATCGCAAGATTTTCATCGCAAGATTTTCATTGAAAGCGTTCCTCATCATCAACCCAGATAGAGCAGCCCAGAATCAACGTAGAATCAACGCAGAATCAATCCAGAGCAACGCAGACTCGCTTAATGCCAGCATGACAATCTACACTGAAACAGCACCAAGCAACAGAATACCCCCCCTTGCAATCCATCGCAAAGAATATGCCGTACAACAACCCTTCGAGAACAGAACCTCCCCCCTTCCTCTCCTTTTGCAACGCCGTCCTGTTGTGCGCAGGAGAGGGCTCGCGCTACCTCCACTCCGCCCGACACGCCACCGAAACGGCAACCGCGCAGAAAACCGACACGCCGCCGCCGAACAAGCTGCCGCCGAACAAGCTGCTAGCCCCTCTCGGTGGCAAGCCCGCCTTGCAGCATCTCTGCGAGAGCGTGCAAAACGCGGGCTTTGCGCGCATCCTCCTCGTGCTACCCCAACATTTTAACGAAGAACGCCGAGAACACCGAGAACACAACGCGCTCGGCACGCTCGTCTCGACATCGCTGCCCGATGCCATCCTCGTCGAGGGCGGAGCGAGAAGGCAAGATTCCTTGCTCAAAGCCCTCGAAGCGCTGGAGGCACAAGACAAAAAAAACGATCTCACCCAAGACCACAATCCGTGGGTGATGGTTTTTGACGCGGCGCGTCCGCTCGTCTCCTCCGAGATGATCGCACGCGTCGCACAGCGCGCGAAAACCTTATGCGAACGCTCCCTTGAGGCTTGCGTCGTTCCGTTGGTCTCGGTCGTCGACAGCGTCAAGCGCGTTAGCAAGCAAGGACGCGTGTGCGCCTCGGTGGCAAGGGAAGACTTGCGCTTGGCGCAGACTCCGCAAGCAGCTCCCCGTGCCTTGCTGTTGCGTCTGTTGCGCGATACCTCTGCCACGGTCTCCGACGAGACGCAGCTGTGTCTTGCTGCGGGTTGCCTTGTCGAGGCGGTCGAAGGCGAGGCGGCAGCGCACAAGATCACGACCCTTGCCGATGTCGCGCTTCTAGAAGGGCTCTTGGAGGGCTCCAGCGGACGACCCGCGTCTGCCATGCCCGAATATCGCAGCGCCACAGGGTTCGATCTCCACAAGATTGCCGAGGGCGCTTCGCTTCGTCTGTGCGGGGTGGATGTTGCCGCTCCTTTCTCGCTTCAGGGGCATTCGGATGCCGATGTCGGTTTGCACGCGCTCACCGATGCGCTCTTGTCCTTGGCAGGGGCGGGCGACATTGGCGACCTGTTTCCCCCCACCGACGAGCAATGGCGCGATGCGGATTCTGCTCTTTTTCTCTCTCGTGCGACAGAGCTTTTGGCGGAGGCGGGGGGGCAGGTGGTTTCGCTGGATGTGACACTCTTGTTGGAGACGCCGCACTTGGGACAGGCTAAGCTGGCGATGCGCACGAGGCTTGCCGAATTGACGGGGTTGACGATGGAACGAGTGGGGGTCAAGGCGACGACTTTGGAAGGGGTGGGGGCGTTGGGCAGGAAAGAGGGGGTCGGAGCGTTTGCAACGGCGAGCGCAAGGTTCGGAGCATCGATGCCGCTCAACAATTTTCGATAAAAAATTGTTGAGAAAAGCTTGACCGCTCCAAACTTCGCACTATGGTAACACGCATGACACTTGAGGCGTGACGCTTGAGGAGTGACGCTTGAGGTCTGAATCTTGGGGAGGATCAGTTTTCGTTGACCCTAGTGGAGGATTAACACCATGATTCATCATCGACCCACCTTTTTTTCCAAGCGAATGCTCTTCGGAAAGAAGAGCTGTTTGGCGTTCTCTCTTGTGTGCGTGATCGCGCTCGCAAGTTGTGGGGGTTCTGTGCAACGCTCCCTTAAGAAAGCTCCTCCGCCTGCGGCTAGCGCGGAAGCTTTGCAACGCGGTTGGCAGTTCGTTCCGGAAAAGTTCCCCTCCCAAGGGGAGCAAGCAGATCAAGCCGTGGTTTATTTCCACCGCGACATGGCTGCCTTCAATTGCCAAGCGTTCAATGTCAACAAGAAAAGAAGCCAAGGCAGGCTTCGTGTCATCAAAAAAGCCAAGAACAGAAAACAAGGGTGGAGAGTCATCCGTTTGAAGGGTTCTTCTTCTTGGGATCCAACGAAAGTCGTTTGCGACGAAAATACAAAGCCACCCTACGCTCTTGGTTCAGACGCGCAAGGAAAAGTAGCGGATTTGGGTAGAGGAAAACCCCCTCCCGTCCCCAGCGCGTCAGAAAGAGAACGAGGCTGGAAGTTCGTCGACTCTAGTATCCGAAAGAAATACGAGACAAGAACAAGAACTGTCCCTAATCCGTCGTACAATCCGCGAGTGATAGGAAGCCCGCTGACCACCACCCAGACCTATCGAGTGCAGGTCGGACATATCGTGACATTGTCGCTCTATCTCTATCGACCTGCGACGGTCAGCTGCGAAGTCCTGCAGAAATTCAGAGGATCGGTCATCGGCAGAGAGGAACAGGGTGTCAGAAGCAGCGCAGACGTAATGGGCTGGTTCGGCTTCAGCTACACTTTCCTTGCCAGTCGAGACGGGCTCTACGACTTCCCTTACGGTTGCCAATAAGCCAATATCCCCCCGTTGCGAGGGCGGGCGCGTCGTAAATCGAGCAATATAGCCATCTATGGCGCGAGGGGTTCGATTCCCCTCGCCTCGCCTCGTGTGGGTTTCGCTATC
>JABAAA010000177.1 GCA_014239005.1 Alphaproteobacteria bacterium
GAGGCTGGCTTCGGCGCGCAGCACATGCCCGCGCGCGATCCTCAACAGCTCTTGCAAGCCTTGCGCACCGCCGACAAAAGTCTGCAACGCCGAGATGGCTTGGTCGATCTGCTCGTTGCGCTCGCCTAGGTCAGAAGCGCGATTCGACAGCGATCGCGCCTGAAAGAACTGCGTTGCGCCGTCGGTCACATCGACGATCCTGCGTCCGAACGAAAGGCGCCGTTGCGCCACCGTCGAATCGCGTTCGATTTGTTGCAGCGAAATTAGGGTCGTGCGCTGCGCACGATTGATGGCAATATCGTCAGCCATGGTCATCTCCTCCTTCTGGAAGATTTCGTTAGGCTACAAAACGCGATTAGCGAAACTCAAAGGAGGCAGGCGCGTTTATTCCGCCTTCGCCTCTGTCTTTTTGTCCCCTTGTCTACCCGCTTTCTGCAGATTAAAACCCCAAGGTTCTCCTTGGATGCCGACATTATGAAGCTCCCCCCATCCTTTGTCAACTAAAAAATGCAAAAAATATGAAAAAAATCAATTTTTTAACAGCAGAAAATCTCGAAGAATCAAGCGCAACAACAAAAAAGCCCCAATATCGTCAAAAAGTGGAAAAAATCACCCCACCCAAAATCGATTCGATCCGATCCGATCCGATCCCATCGCCTTTTATTGCTTTTATTGTAGTAGGCGCAAGAGCTGGTCGTGACGCTCGCCGAGCAGCGACAGCGACGAGATGGCAAGCCCGTTGCGCGTATGCAAGACCGACAGGGTGACCGCCTCCTCGTTGGCATCCACCTTCGTCAGCTCCAGCCTCCCCGCCCCCAGCGTTTCCGAAAACACACGGGTGAAATGCTCGCGCGTCTGCAAGATGTTGATGTTGCTGGCAAAATACTGCTCGTGCACTTCCAGACGCCCGAGGGCTCGCTCGATGTTCGCTTCGATCGCTTGGGTGAAACTTTCGGCTTGCCCGCCCAGCTGCTCGAACTGCAGAAGCGAAGAAAAACCGACGAACGAAAATTCCAATGTCGCGCCGGGGTTGAGCGGATCGGGATAGTCCTGCGGGGGGAGAAAGTTCGACAAGACCAGCCTGTTGTTCGTCAAAGAAAACACTTCGGCCGCAGCCCCCGCCCTGACGCCGTTGATCGAAAAAATTCCGCCCGTTTCGAAGGCGGTCGTGGTGGTGAAGATACTACGCCCCGGCACTCTCAGCAGCTGCTCCCTGTCCTCGCTGTAACGCACGAGCAGACGCTGCTCGGTCGAGGTGATCAAGTTCAACTCCAAATACTGCGTGTCCTGTGCCACAAGCACGATGTTGTTGAAAGTGTCCAAGAAGGCATTCGTGTTCTGACTCAACTCGTCGCCCACGCTATCCCCCCCCTCTCGCAGGTTCGTCAGCGCGGAGCTGGCATAGGCTTTGGCAAGACGCAACAACCTCTGTACCGAGTCAAGACCGCCGACCGTCGCCTTCAACGCCTCGATGCCTTGTTCGATCTCGCGCTGGCGAGCCGTCAGTATGCCGATCGTCTCCCCCAGCTGCTCGGCGATGAAGTAGTCCGAAACGCCGTCCGCAGGCGAGTGCAAACGTTGCCGCGTCACAAGACGCTTGTCCGTGCGTGCTGCCAAACGTTCGATTTGCTGCAAGGCGTAAAGCCCCTGCCGCTGGTCGAACGAAAGCTGGACTTTACCCACCATCTCACGAAACTCCGATATGTGAACGCCCGTCCTTCTGTGCGGCTTCTGCCGTGGCAGGCGGGCTGTGGCTTCTGTCGATACCTGTCGATACCTATCGATATTTATGCAAGACTCGTGCCAGCGAGACGTTGTAGCGTCTGCCAAAAAGAAGGCAATGCACAAGCAGAGGATACAGCGCATAGAGATCGTCGCACAAACGCTCCTCCTCGCGCGTAAGGCGACTGGACGCAGCTTCGCGGTAGGCGGCGAAGAAGTCGTCGTTCAGCGCAGGAAACAGACGCAGCATGGCGCAATCCACCTGCGAATCCCCGTAATAAAGAGCAGGATCGATCAACGCGGCAAGGCGATTCTGCGAAAAAAGCATGTTGCCGCTCCACAAGTCGCCATGCAACAGAGCAGGACGAACATCGTTGCGATGCGCAAGTAGCTCTTCCACTCGAAGCTCTCGAATCGCACGCGCAAGGTCAATATCCAGCTGCCCCGCATCCTGACACTTTCGCACGAGCGGCAACAAACGCTGCTCTCGATAGAAGGAAATCCAGCTCGCACGGGCATGGATACGATTGTCTTGCAGCAGGCTGCCGAGCGGCGTGTCGTAGGCGTAGCCAAAAAAAGGCGCAGAAGAGGCAGAAGAGGCAGAAGCAGCAGGACAAGGGGGGAAGGAGGGAGAAGCAGCACGATGCAAACGCGCCACCACCCTTGCTGCGTCTCTCGCAGCGTCTTTTGTAGCCTGCTCGCAAGTTGTCGCGGGCTCGTGCGCGATCCATTCGAGGACGAGCATGTCGGCATCGACATACAGGACTTCGGGACAGGGAGCGCGCGCTTCTCGCAAGTCGTTGAGCATGCGCGCTTCGAGCGGAAACTGCCCTGCGCCGCTCTTGACGACAAGTTCTCTTGCATCTGCAAGGGTTGCGCGCCACACCTTGCTAATGCACCCCCCTCCGAGCGGGTGGAGGCTTTGCAACTTGCTGTTCAGGCTTTGTTCA
>JABAAA010000178.1 GCA_014239005.1 Alphaproteobacteria bacterium
GTTGAGCTTCGGCAAAGCCGAAAATTTCTCCATGTTCGTACAACTCGCTTCGTTCGGCGTGTTTCCCATTCTCAAAGCCTTCTTCGTCTGGTGCCTGATCTATCACATGCTGAACGGCGTGCGACACCTCTTTTGGGATACGGGACGCGGACTGGGGTTGCGCGCCGCCGCCCTTTCGGGCTACTCGACCATGCTGCTCTCGTTGCTGCTCGCCGCGCTCTACTTGCGCTATTGGCTCTGACATGCACGTCGTTCGCAAACTGCTGCGCTTGGCAGGGCTCTTCGTCCTGCCGTACCAGGACAAAAGGGGACGCAGCCACTGGATCACCCAACGCATCACCGCCGTAGCCCTGCTGCCCTTGTACGCGTGGTTGCTGTTTGTCGCCTTCCCTGACGCAAGCGTCGCAGATCATGCCGAGCTGTTCGTGTGGATGCAAGATCCCATGAACGCGACGTTCATCTGTCTGACGATCGTCTTTTCGTTGCATCACATGGTATTGGGACTGGAGGTGATCGTCGAAGACTACATCGCCACGCCCGCTCTCAACAGACTAACCCTCTTGTGCATACGCTGGGGAACCTTCCTCTTTCAGCTGGGCGTGCTGGCGGCTGTCGTCCGTATTATACAGCAGTCTTAACCCCGTCCTATTTGCCGAGCCCTCAATGCCGTCAACCTACGATGTGACCGATCACGCCTACGATGTGCTTGTCGTCGGCGCGGGCGGCAGCGGGTTGCGCGCGACGCTCGGCGTCGTCGAGGCGGGACTCAGCACCGCTTGCATCACAAAACTCTTTCCGACACGAAGCCATACGGTCGCCGCGCAAGGGGGCATCTCGGCGGCGCTCGCCAACATGGGCGAAGACCACTGGACGTGGCACATGTACGACACCGTCAAGGGCTCGGACTGGCTGGGCGACCAAGACGCGATCGAATTCATGGTCAAGGGCGCCGAGGAGGCGATCGTCGAGCTGGAACACTACGGCATGCCGTTCTCGCGCACCGAAGCAGGCAAGATCTACCAGCGTCCCTTCGGCGGCATGACAACGCGATTCGGCAAGGGTCCTGCCGCCGAGCGCACTTGCGCCGCCGCCGACAGAACAGGACACGCCATGCTCCATACGCTCTATCAGCAGTGTCTGAAGCGCGAGGCGGCGTTTTTCGTCGAGTACTTCGTCATCGACCTGCTCTTCGAGCGAAAGGGCAAATGTTGCGGCGTGCTGGCGTGGAACTTGGCGGACGGAACGCTCCACCGCTTTCGCGCACGCGCGACCGTCTTGGCGACGGGGGGCTACGGCAGGGTTTATTTCTCTTGCACCTCGGCACACTCTTGCACGGGCGACGGCGGCGGCATGGCGTTGCGCGCGGGATTGCCGTTGCAAGACCCCGAGTTCGTGCAATTTCATCCGACGGGAATCTACGGCGCGGGCTGCCTCATCACCGAGGGCGCACGCGGTGAGGGGGGGTATTTGACGAACAGCGAAGGGGAGCGCTTTATGGAGCGCTACGCGCCTTCGGCGAAAGACCTCGCCTCGCGTGATGTCGTCTCGCGCGCCATGACGTTGGAGATTCGTGAGGGACGCGGCGTCGTCAGGAAGGGAGACAAGGACAAGAAGGGAGACCACATCTTGCTTCACTTGGAGCATCTGCCGTCGAAGGTGTTGCACGAAAGACTGCCCGGCATTTCGGATACGGCGCGCATCTTCGCCGATGTCGATGTGACCCGACGTCCCATTCCCGTGCTGCCTACTTGTCACTACAACATGGGCGGGATCCCAACCTTGCATTCGACCGCCGTCGTCAACCCCTCGGACAAAGACGAGAACCGCGTCGTCGAGGGGCTGTTCGCCGTGGGCGAGGCGGGGTGTGTCTCTGTCCATGGCGCGAATCGCTTGGGGTCGAACTCGTTGCTCGATCTCGTCGTCTTCGGCAAGGCGGCGGGCGAGGCTTGTGCGAAGTCCTTGAAAGGCACGGGAAAAGTGCCACCCATGGCAGAGCCCGCGTGCGAACAGAAAATCTTGGAGCGATTCGATCGTTTGCGCCATGCAGAAGGCGAGCATAGAACCGCCGATTTACGCGCTGCTTTGCAACATCTTATGCAAGAGGATTGTGCCGTCTTTCGCACCGAGGAGGTTTTACGACAGGGCAAAGAACGTTTGAACGACTTGTGGCAGCGGTGGCAGGAGGTTTCTGTTGTCGATCGGTCGTTGATTTGGAACTCGGACTTGATGGAGACGCTGGAGTTCGAAAACCTGTTGTTGTGCGCAACGGCGACCTTGGCTTGCGCCTACGAGCGCACGGAGAGCAGGGGCGCGCATGCACGCGAAGATTTTCCGACGCGCGACGACAAGACTTGGATGCAACATTCCGTCGTGTGGGTTGCTGCGGGCGAGACGCGCTTTGCCAAGCGCAGGGTTCATACGAAGCCTCTGACAGCGGAGCCCATTCCGCCGCAAGAACGTGTCTATTGATATATCCTTTGATATATCCTTTGACCTATCCTTTGACATACTTTGGGAAACATTGAGCAAGAACACTTGAAGGAGGTTTGCGATGGCTCAGCTTTTGTTACCGCGAAATTCTCGTGTGCAGCGAGGCAAGAAATGGCGCTTGGCGAAGGTGAAGGATGCGCGTCGGGCGCGCAAGCGAACT
>JABAAA010000179.1:0-616 GCA_014239005.1 Alphaproteobacteria bacterium
GACAAGCGTCGACCCCACGACGACTCCCTCAAAATAGCGCGCCACCATCGCAACCCGCTTCTCGTCTCGAACGCCGAAGCCCGCGACCAACGGCAAGTCCGTATGGCGTCGCAAACGCTGCGCAAGCACACGAAGCTGCTGCTCGTCCGCCTGCTTCTTGCCCGTCGTGCCCGCGACGGAAACAACATAGACAAAGCCCTCCGCCTCGGAGCAGATTTTTTTCATCCGCTCGTCGTCCGAAGTGGGGGTCGCCAAACGCACAAGCACGATGCCTTTTTGCTTCAAGGCGATTCTGCACGCCGCATCCTCTTCCGGCGGCAGATCCACGAGGATCACGCCGTCGACACCACTCGCGCTCGCCTGCTCGGCAAAAGAAGAAAGCGAGAAGCGATAGATCGGATTGGCATAGCCCATCAGCACGATCGGCAAGTCGGGTTTTTTCGCCCTGACCGCGTGTGCGATGCGCAAGACATCTTTGAGCTTCGTCCCTGCCGCCAAAGCACGCGCGGAAGAGCGCTGGATCGTCTCGCCGTCGGCGACGGGATCGGAAAAAGGCATGCCGATTTCAAGCAGATCGACTCCCTCCAACCCCTCCAGCAGCTGTTGCGAGCATGTC
>JABAAA010000179.1:625-2382 GCA_014239005.1 Alphaproteobacteria bacterium
CGATTTCAAGCAGATCGACTCCCTCCAACCCCTCCAGCAGCTGTTGCGAGCATGTCAGCGAAGGATCCCCCGCCGTCAAAAAGACGCAAAACGCGCACCCCCTTCGTGCGCGCAAGTCTTGAAAACAACGCTGCAAGCGCGTCCTTTGCACTGCGTTCCTATCCTGTTGCGATCGCCTCGCCGCGCGCGCGCGCGACGGTGAAGATATCCTTGTCGCCGCGTCCGCAGAGATTGACGACGATCAACGCGTCCTTCGGCATGGCAGGCGCGCGTGCGCACACGGCGGCGAGCGCGTGCGAGGGTTCGAGCGCGGGAATGATTCCTTCCAGTTTTGCGCAACGGTCGAAGGCGTCCAACGCCTGTTCGTCGGTGACCGCGACATACTCGACGCGTCCGCTGTCCTTGAGAAAGGCGTGTTCGGGACCGACGCCGGGGTAGTCGAGTCCTGCGGAGATCGAATGAGCCTCTTGGATCTGCCCGTCCTCGTCTTGCAAGACATAGCTCATGCTGCCGTGCAAGATTCCTAGCGATCCTTTTGTCAGGGTGGCGGCGTGTTGGCTTGTCTGCGTGCCTTTGCCCGCCGCCTCGACGCCGAGCATCTTTACAGAGTTCTCGTCCAAAAAGGGATGGAAGAGTCCCAAAGCGTTGGAGCCGCCTCCGACGCTTGCGACCAGCAGATCGGGCAACCTTCCTTCCGCCTCCAAGAGCTGAGCGCGCGTCTCGCGTCCGATCACGGCTTGCAAGTCGCGCACCATTTCGGGATAGGGATGCGGACCTGCGACCGATCCGATCAGGTAGTAGCTCTCTTCGACATTGCTGACCCAATCCCTGAGCGCTTCGTTCATCGCATCCTTCAAACTGGCAGAACCGCCGCTGCACGCCACCACCTCGCACCCCAGCAGACGCATGCGATAGACGTTCGGCGACTGCCGCTCGATATCCTTTGCGCCCATATAGACGACGCACGGCAAGCCGAAACGCGCACAAACCGAAGCGGTGGCAACGCCGTGCTGTCCTGCGCCCGTCTCGGCGACGATGCGCCGTTTGCCCATGCGTCGAGCCAGCAGGATCTGTCCCAGACAATTGTTGATCTTGTGCGCGCCGGTGTGGTTCAGCTCGTCGCGCTTGAAATAAATTTTTGCCCCTCCCAGATGCTCGGTCAGCCTTTCGGCGAAGTAGAGCGGGCTCGGTCTGCCGATGTAGTGGCGCGAGAAATGCTCGATCTCCTTCCAGTAGCGCGCATCCTCGCTGGCAGCCTTCCACGCCGCCTGCAACGCAAGCACCAGCGGCATGAGCGTCTCGGGCATGTAGCGCCCGCCGAAATCGCCGAACCTCCCCTCGTTGTCAGGGAGAGCGTTGGCGCGAGCGGAAGACGGGACAATCGAAGGAGCTACAGACACGATTCCCAACTCTTTCCTTTTCCTTTCGTTCCTTTTTTTGTTCGCGGGTGTCTGTTGCCAGCGCGCTGATATTTCCTGCTTGCAAGAGGAGCCTCGACACTCTATCGTCACCCTATCATAGGCTTGCGCCTTCGTGCAACTTCGGCATCCGTTGCCGTCCTTTCACTTTTAAAAATTACAGGAGAGAGCATGTTCATCGTTCGTATTGTTTTGGACTTGCTGGCATTGGCGTTGGTCATCGCCGCGTTAGCGATTTTCGGATTGGAGGGCTTGCTCTATCTGGCGGAGAGCGACCTGAAAGAACCTTTAGGCAACTTGTGGTTCGCGCACTTGCCGGAGGGGCTAAACCTGACGCAA
>JABAAA010000179.1:2392-2627 GCA_014239005.1 Alphaproteobacteria bacterium
CGCCGTTGTCCCCGTGTTGCTGATGCCAGCGTGGAAAGGCATGACCATCAGTGGAGGAGTGTTCCTGGTGACAAGCGCGATTTTGCGCCAAATCGCCTCGTGGATGCATCGCTAACAAGCTCTGTCGAGAGCATCAGAGATAGCGACGCACAATGTAATGCAATGCAACGGCCTGCAGGCTTAGCTTGCAGGATTAGCTTGCGGACTTATCTTGCTGATCTGGCTTGCGGGTTTG
>JABAAA010000017.1:0-7904 GCA_014239005.1 Alphaproteobacteria bacterium
GGCAAGCAAGTCCTTAAGCAAGCCCAAGTCCAAGCCCTTGCTCGCCAAGTCGCGCAAGACAGGCGAGCGACCTGCCGCAAGCGAACAGACGCGTTACGGTCGCGGCGAGCTCGAGAGCAGGGGCAGGGCGAGCATGGTGCGTATAAGCGCGCGCAAGCTGAACGATGTGGCGCGCACGATTCGCCTGAAGCCCGTTGATCGCGCCTTGCAAGAGTTGCGTTTTTCTAACAAACGCATTGCCATGACCGTCAGCAAGCTTTTGCGGTCGGTCGTTGCCAACGCGGAGAACAACAAGCAGCTGGACATCGATCGTCTTGTGGTCAAGGAGGCTTGGGTCGGCAAGGCGCGTCGGATGCGCCGTTTTCGTCCTCGCGCGCGCGGCAGGGCAGCGCCGATCATCAAAGACTTCAGCACGATCACGATCGTCGTCGAAGAACGAAAGGCGAACGAGGAAGGCTAGACGATGGGACAAAAGACAAACCCGATTGGCTTTCGCGTCGGCGTGAATCGCAGCTGGGATTCGCGTTGGTATGCGGACAGCAAGGAGTACGGCAAGCTGTTGCACGAAGACTTGGCATTGCGCAAGCATCTCTACGCCACCTTGAAGGGCGCGTCGATCTCGCGCATCTTGGTCGAGCGCGCTGCCAAAAATCCGTCGGTGACGATCTTCTCGGCGCGCCCCGGCGTTATCATCGGCAAGCGCGGTGCCGACATCGAGAAGCTTCGCGAAGACTTGCGAAAAACGACGGGCATGGAAATCTCGCTGAACATTCAGGAGATTCGCAAACCCGAACTGGACGCGAAGCTCGTCGCCGAGACCGTCGCCCAACAATTGGAACGACGCATCGCCTTCCGACGTGCGATGAAGCGCGCGGTGCAAAACAGCCTGCGCATGGGTGCCTTGGGCATCCGCATCAACTGCGCGGGCAGGCTGGGGGGAGCGGAGATCGCACGTATGGAATGGTATCGGGAGGGACGCGTGCCATTGCATACGCTACGCGCTGAGATCGACTACGGCACGGCAAGCGCGATGACGACCTACGGCGTATGCGGAGTCAAGGTGTGGATATTCAAGGGTGAGATCATGAGCTACGATCCGACCGCGCGCGCGAAAGCGCGTGGCAACGAGAATCTAGCGTGAAAGAGCCGGTGACCATGGAGCAAGTTCGATGCTGATACCGAAGAAACCGAAACATCGGAAAGTTCACAAAGGCAGGGTGCGCGGCGTTGCGAAGGGGGGCAGTCGTCTGAACTTCGGTTCGCACGGCTTGAAGGCGCTTTCGGGCGCGCGCATCACCTCGCGTCAGATCGAGGCGGCTCGGCGTGCGATCGTGCGTCACATCCGCAGGCAGGGCAAGATATGGATTCGCATCTTTCCCGACATTCCCGTTTCGAAGAAACCGATCGAGGTGCGCATGGGCAAGGGCAAGGGCTCGCCTGAGTTTTGGGCGTGCCGCGTCCAACCGGGGCGCATCCTTTTTGAAATGGAGGGCGTCACCGACTTGCTTGCCGACCAATCTTTGAAGCTGGCAGCGGCGAAGTTGCCGATCGATACAAAGGTCGTCTCCCGAATTGCGCTCGAAGGTAGCAAGGGGTAAAAGACGATGGCAACAGAAACAACGACAAACAGCGCACCGCGCGGCAACCGACGTTTCGACGATCTCAAGCGCAAGAGCGACGATGAGTTGAAAGAGCAGCTGACGACGCTCAGACGCGAAAAGTTCAACCTGCGTTTCCGCCAGGCGCAGGGACAGCTGGAAGCCCCGCATGTCGTGCGCGTTGCGCGCAGGCAGATCGCGCGCATTAAAACCTTGCTTGCTCAACGCGACTTGACGTCGAACCGAGCGACAGCAGCCACAACACCCCAAGAAACGGAGAAGGTCTGACAGCATGCCGCGGAGAATTTTACAAGGAGAGGTCGTTGCCAACACCAACGACAAGACGGTGACGGTCTTGGTCGAACGTCGCGTACGCAACCCTCTGTACAAGAAGGTGGTGCGTCGTTCCAAGAAGTTCATGGCGCACGACGAGCAGAATCGAGTGTCGTTGGGGGATGTCGTACGCATTCGCGAATGTCGTCCTTACTCGAAGCGCAAGTGCTGGGAAGTGCTCAACGAGGAGAGTGGCTCATGATTCAAATGCAAAGCCATTTGAGCGTCGCCGACAATTCGGGGGCACGACGTGTGCAATGCATCAAGGTGCTGGGGGGCTCCAAACGTCGAACGGCGAGCGTCGGTGATGTGATCGTGGTCGCGGTCAAGGACGCCTTGCCGCGCGCGCGCGTCAAAAAGGGTGAGGTGCTGCGTGCTGTAATCGTGCGCACCGCCTATCCTGTGCAACGACGCGACGGCTCGGCGATTCGTTTCGACCGCAACGCCGCGGTGTTGATCAACAAGACGGGCGAACCTATCGGCACGCGCATCTTCGGTCCGGTCGTGCGCGAGCTGCGCGCGAAACGTTACATGAAGATCGTTTCGCTCGCCCCCGAAGTCATCTAGAGATTCTCCCAAAGGTCGAGATGGCATCGAAGATTCGCAAAGGCGACAAAGTTTTTGTTCGCTCGGGACGCAACAAGGGCGCGGAAGGGGAGGTGCTGAAGGTGTTTCCCGAACGTGCGCGCGCCATCGTCGCCGGGGTAAACCGCGTGAAACGCCACACGAAGGCGACGCGCGAAACCGACGGTGGCATCATCGAAAAGGAGCTGCCGTTGCCGCTCAGTGTTCTGATGGTGCTCGATCCGAAGGACGGAAAACCCGTGCGCGTAGGCTTTCGGCTAGAAGAAGGAAAGAAAACCCGTTACGCCAAACGATCGGGACAAACGATCGTCGACCCTAAACACAGCGGATAACATCACAAATGACTAACGAATCTCCCTCCACTCCCTCCGCTCCCTCTGCTGCTTCTGCTGCGCTGCCGCGGCTTCGTCGTCACTACGACGAGGTTTTGCGTCTGCAACTCAAGGAGAAGTTTTCCTATCGCAACATCATGGAGGTGCCGCGGTTGGAAAAGGTGTGCCTGAACATGGGCGTCGGCGAAGCGACAACGGATCGAAAAAACTTGGAAAAAGCCATCGACGACCTCACGCTCATCGCTGGACAGCGCCCCGCCGTCACCCGCGCACGCAACGCGGTGGCGGGCTTCAAGCTGCGAAAAGGACAGGGAATCGGTTGTCGCGTCACCCTGCGCCGAGCGCGCATGTACGAGTTTGTCGATCGTCTGACCACGATCGCGCTGCCGCGCGTCAAGGACTTCCGCGGTCTCTCGCGCAAAGCCTTCGACGGCAAGGGCAACTACGCGCTCGGCATCCACGAACAGATCGTCTTTCCCGAAATCAACTACGACAAAATCGACAAAATTCGCGGCCTCGACATCGTCGTCTGCACAACGGCAACCACCAACGCCGAAGCCCTCGCGCTTTTGGAAGGCTTCAACTTTCCTTTCGTCGCAGAACGCTCGTAAAACAGGCATCGAAGGAAGCATCGAAAAAGGCATTTTTTGTAAAAATTTGCTAGAATGAACACACCGAACCGAACCGCAACACTACTCAACAGGTTTTTCTCACTATGGCACGCAAAGGCACGATAGAACGCAACAAGGCGCTCGAAGGCAAGATCAAAACCTTCGCTGCTCGGCGCGCGACGTTGCGAGCGACGATTCGCGACAAGACTCTTCCCGCCAACGAGCGTTTCGAGGCGCAGATACGCCTTGCCGCCTTGCCGCGCGATTCCAGCAAGACTCGCTATTGCAACCGCTGTCTGTCGACAGGGCGCGTGCGCGCCTACTATCGTCGTTTTCAAGCTTCGCGGATCGTGCTACGCGAGCTCGCCTCGGTGGGCATGCTGCCCGGCATAACGAAAGCCAGCTGGTAGATAGGCGAGCGGTAGAGAGAATCATGAAGAAAGGGAGAATCTGTCCATGTCGATGAGCGATCCGCTCGGAGATCTACTGACGCGTATCCGCAACGCGCAAGCGGCGGGCAAGCTTGTGGTTTGTGCGCCCGCCTCGCGCCTGAAGAGCGCGCTGTTGGATGTGTGTAAACGCGAGGGCTATATCGAGGGTTATCGTCTTCTTGAAGGCGATTCCGGCGGCATCAAGTCTGAGTTGGAGGTCACCTTGAAGTATGCGGACAACATCCCTGCGATCAGCGAGATTCGCCGCGTTTCGAAGCCCGGTCGACGCATCTATGCCAAAGCGGACGCGATTCCGCGCTTTTACAACAACCTCGGCATCGCGATTCTATCGACGGCGCGAGGGTTGCTTTCGGACGCGGAAGCGCGGCGCCAGCATGTGGGCGGCGAAGTGCTGTGTCAAATTTTCTAGCGCGTTGAAGAATATGTCGCGCGTCGGAAAAAAAATTGTTCCTGTGCCGCAAGGCGTCGAGGTGGCGTTGCAAGGCTCCCAGCTGACCGCGCGCGGCGTGCGCGGCAGTCTTTCGGTCGCGCTCTCGCCGTTGCTGGAGACGCGCCACGACGAGCAAGGCATCAGCGTCGTGCCGAAAAAACACGGCGCGGGCGTGACAAAACGTTGCCGCGAAATGTGGGGCACGGTCAGACAGAACATCGAACAAGCCGTCCTCGGCGTGTCGCAAGGATTCAAGAAACAGCTCACCTTTGAGGGCGTTGGCTATCGTGCGCAAGTCGAGGGCAAAATTTTGAAGCTCTCGCTGGGCTACAGCCACGACATTCTTTTTCCGATCCCCGAAGGACTTTCGATCGAGGTCGGGGCAGAGCGCACGATCACCGTCGAGGGTCACGACAAACAACGCGTCGGCGAGGTGGCATCCCGCATCCGTGCGTTGCGTCCCGTCGAACCGTACAAAGGAAAAGGCGTACGCTACAGCGGTGCCTTCGTCTTTCGCAAGGAAGGCAAGAAGAAATGAAAGCAGCTCGACAAGCCTTTGTGCGCCGACAGCAACGCAAGCGGAGGCGGCTACGCGCCGTTTGCGCCGAAGGACGTCTACGCCTGTCGGTCTTTCGTTCGCAACGTCAGATCTACGCGCACATCGTCGACGATCGCTTGCACGGAACGCTCGTCTCGGCGACGAGTTTGGAAAAGGAGATCCGCACGCGAGGCGACAAAGACAACAACAAAGACAACAACAAGGGTTGTGCGGTTGCGCGGCAGGTCGGCGAACTTCTTGCCGAGCGCGCTTTGAAGATTAAAGTGGAGCGAGTCGCCTTCGATTGCGGGGGCTACCAGTATCACGGCAGGGTGCGCGCGCTGGCAGAAGGTGCGCGCGAGAAAGGACTGCTGTTCTAGAGCGGAGACGAGAACGATGAGCTACAACAGAGAGAACAAAGGCAAGAGGGAGGAGGACGATCTGATCGAAAAGCTCGTTTCGATCAATCGCGTCGCCAAGGTGGTTAAGGGGGGACGCAGGTTCGGCTTCGCCGCGCTGGTCGTCGTCGGCGACGGACAGGGGCGCGTCGGCATCGGTTCGAACAAGGCGCGCGAGGTACCCGAGGCGATTCGCAAGGCTTCGGCGCACGCACGCAAGGTGCTGTTGCGCATTCCTCTGCGCGAGGGACGCACGTTACATCACGATATCTTGGGAAAGTTCGGCAGGGGCATCGTGCTGATGCGTAGCGCCCCCCCAGGCACAGGGATCATTGCAGGAGGACCTGTGCGTGCTGTCTTCGAGGCGTTAGGCGTCTCGGATGTCGTCGCCAAGTCGATCGGATCGTCGAACCCGCACAATATGGTGAAAGCAGCGCTCGACGGCTTGAAACGTTCCTCCTCGCCCAGACGCATCGCGCAACGGCGCGGCAAGAAGGTCTCGGAAATCGTGCGCGATCGAAATCTCGTGCAAAGCAAGACGGCAGAGGCGGAAGAAACGGACGAAGATTCCGCTCAAGAGACACAGCAAGAGATGGCGAAGGACATGAAACCCAAACATCAACCCCGCAAAAATAACGAGCGCAAGAACAACGAGCGCAAGAACAACGAGCGCAAGGATGACAGCAGGGTCAAGCGATGAAGCACGAGAACAATCGAAGCGGGAAAAAACCGTCGGGTACGGGCAAGGTGTCGAAAAAGGCGTCGGAAAAGGTGTCGAAAAAGGCGTCGAAAAAGATGTCGCCAGGTAGTGCCTCCGACGTGTTGCGAGTTAAACGCGTTCGCAGTGCGATTCGTCGCCCAGCACGTCAGAAAGCGACCTTGCACGCGCTCGGACTAGGACGAATGAATCGCGTGCGCGAGCTACCCGACACCCCTTCGGTGCGTGGTATGATCGCCAAAGTTGCGCATTTGGTATCGATGGAAGAAACGGAGGCATAGGCGTTCGTGAAGCTGAACGACCTTTCGGACAACAAAGGTGCGCGCCACGCTCGCAAACGTCGCGGTCGCGGCATTGGCTCGGGCTTGGGAAAAACAGGCGGGCGTGGTCACAAAGGACAGAAGTCGCGCTCGGGGGTTGCGCTCAAGGGTTTCGAGGGCGGGCAGATGCCGCTCTACCGCCGCGTGCCGAAACGAGGCTTCAACAACCCTTTCAGCAAAACTTGGGCTATCGTGAACCTCGGTCGATTGCAACGTGCGCTCGACGACAAGAAGCTAGCCGACGCGGCGACGATCACGCCCTCCCTGTTGCAAGCCGCGGGATTGGTGCGCCGTGCCTTGCCTGTGCGCTTGCTCGGCAAGGGCACTCTTTCTTCCAAGGTGATCGTGGAGGTGGCAGCCGTCTCCGCCGCGGCGCGCGCCGGCGTAGAGGCGCAGGGCGGCGAGGTGCGTTTGAAACCCTTCGATCACAAAAAGCCCGCTCAACAACGACCCTCTGAACATGGCGAGACGCATCCACGCAAGACGAAACGTGCGGAAAACAAGCTGCGTCAACAGAGCAGGCGAGACAAGAAATCTTCCCGACCTTCTTCTAGAACGATCTCCGACAAGGGCTCTGCCTCGTAGATGACGAGCGCTGTCGACCAGCGACGTTTTGCCGAACGCGCCTTTGCCAGCTTCGGACAGGCGACGGATCTGAAAAAGCGTCTTTGGTTTACGCTGGGTGCGTTGATCGTCTATCGCATTGGCACCTATATTCCTCTGCCTGGGATCGACCCCATCGCGTTGAAGGAGCTTTTTGATCAACAGCAGGGCGGCATTTTGGGAATGTTCAACATGTTTTCGGGTGGCGCGCTCAGCCGCATGACGGTTTTTGCCTTGAACATTCTGCCGTACATTTCTTCTTCGATCATCATGCAGCTGCTGGCGGCGTCCGTTCCTTCGTTGGAACAGCTGAAGAAGGAAGGAGAAGCGGGACGGCGCAAGATCACGCAATACACGCGCTACGGCACGGTGCTGTTGGCAGCCTTGCAAGGTTACGGCATCGCCGTCGGTTTGGAGAACAGCGGTGGCGTTGTCTTGGAGGCGGGTGTCTTTTTCCGTGTCTCGACGGTGGTGAGCATCGTCGGAGGGACGATGTTTCTCATGTGGTTGGGCGAGCAGATCACGCAACGAGGCGTCGGCAACGGCATCTCGCTGATCATCTTCTCGGGCATCGTTGCCAACCTACCGATCGCTCTTGCAGGCACGTTGGAGCTGGGACGCACGGGCGCCTTGTCGACGGCGTTTCTGTTGCTGTTGGGGGTGATGATCGTGGGCGTGATCGTGGTGATCGTTTTTGTCGAGCGTGCGCAGCGGCGGCTTGTCGTGCATTATCCGAAGCGCCAACGTGGTGCGCGCATGACGGGCGGCGAGTCGACGCATCTGCCGTTGAAGCTGAACACTTCCGGCGTGATTCCGCCTATCTTTGCCAGCTCGATTCTGCTGATGCCCCTGACCTTTGCCAACCTAAACTTAGGCGACGATCAGGGCGGCACCTTGTCGTTGCTGGCGGCTTGGCTGGGACGCGGGCAACCGATGTTCTTGTTTCTCTACAGCGCGTTGATTCTGTTTTTTGCCTTTTTCTACAC
>JABAAA010000017.1:7999-14505 GCA_014239005.1 Alphaproteobacteria bacterium
GCAGCCGATGTTCTTGTTTCTCTACAGCGCGTTGATTCTGTTTTTTGCCTTTTTCTACACGGCGATCGTCTTCAACCCGCAGGACACGGCAGAGAACCTTCGCAAGCAGGGAGGCATTATTCAGGGCATTCGCCCTGGCGCGCACACGGCGGATTATTTGGATTTCGTTCTCACGCGCCTGACGGTGTTCGGAGGCTTGTACCTTGTTGCGGTGTCGCTGTTGCCTGAAATTTTGATTTCTCGTTTTGCCGTGCCTTTTTACTTCGGTGGTACCAGTCTTTTAATCGTAGTATCGGTCACGATGGATACGGTCGCGCAGATTCAGGGACATCTCATGTCGTACCGCTACGAGAGTTTGATGCGTCGCTCGGGCTTTCACAAGTTGCAGCGATGAATATCCTGTTGCTCGGCGCACCGGGGGCGGGCAAGGGGACGCAAGCCGAGCTCTTGCAAAAAAGACACGGCTGGACTTGGCTATCGACGGGAGACATGTTGCGAAGGTTGGCGGGAGAGATGACCTCCGACAAGCCGCACATCGAACGGCTCTGCGACATCATGGCGGAAGGACGACTGATCCCGGACTACCTGATGGTCATGCTGTTGGAAGAAGAGTTTAAGAGATCTTGCTACGAAGATGGCTTCATCTTGGACGGGTTTCCGCGCACCGAGGTGCAGGTCGAACATCTCACCGAGTTGCTGAAGAAAAAGGGCAAGTCGCTGGATGCCGTCATTCTTCTTTCGGTCGACAAGCAAGCCGTCCTTGCTCGCATCGAGGGGCGTCGTTTTTGTCCCGAGTGCCGTGCGGGCTATCACTTGACGACGCAACCGCCGAAAAAGGAGGGGGTGTGCGACAAGTGCAAGACAGCCTTGACGCAGCGCGAGGACGACACGGCGAAGACGCTGACGCGGCGACTGGAGGTCTTTCGCATCCAAACAGAGCCGATCCTGCCTTACTACAGAAAGAAGAAGAACATCCTGACGGAGATCTCAGGCACGCAGAGCGTCAAGCAGGTGTCTGCTGATATCGAAAAGGCGATTGAGACAATGAAAAAACAGAAGAAAGAAGAAAAGTAGAAGAAAGAAGAAAAGTAGAAGAAAGAAGAAAAAATAGAAGAAAGAAGAAAAATAGAAGAAAGAAGCTTGCCGAGTTTTTAAGCCGTTTCACAAGCCCAAAAATCAGGGGTGTTAGATATGGAATTGCCAAAAAAAATTCAACACAATCTCCTGCTCCTACAGGACAAAAGTTTCGTCCTTGGCAAACTCCGCCAGCACCGGCGCGCTTGCATCGAATAGCGATTCACTCGCAACCCGTCCTCGTGCGTCCCTACGCCAGCGCACGATCTCGCCCGTCTCGTCCTCGCGCATGCGCAGCGCCGTGAGCGTTCCTCCCGTCTCCAGTTGTTGCAAGAGCGCCTCCGGCACTCGCTCGACGCCGCCGTCGATGACGATCGAACGATAGGGAGCGTCCTGCTTCCACCCCTCGCGCGGATCGCCATGAAGACAGACGCAGCCGTCGAGGCGCAAATCGAGCACGACTCGGTCGATATCCGCCAAAAAGCTTTTCTTGTAATCGAGCAGGAAGACGGTCGTCTTCAAGCGCTCGGCAACGGCAGCAAGATAGCCGCCGCCGCCCGCGACCACCAACACCGTCTCCCCCTTCTCGATCTCGGCTGTCTGCAAAAGACGCGCTGCCAGAAGAGGAGAAAGCAAATACCTACCGCCGCGAACAGGCAAGGTCGCGTCGCTGTAGCTCAAGTGTTGCGTATCCGCAGGCAGAAAGGTCTCGCGCGGCAGAGAATCCATCGCGACAAGAATGCGTTCGTCCGAAATGCGGTTCGGACGCAGCTGCCCTTCCACCATGCGCGTGCGTGCGACGTTCTCTGCAAACCGATCGCCGCCAAAAGGATGCGCACGGGGCATCGAGAACACGTCGTTCACATCCTTTCGTAGTTCGGACCGCCGCCGCCCTCAGGCGGAATCCAGTCGATGTTTTGCAACGGATCTTTGATGTCGCAGGTCTTGCAATGCAGGCAGTTTTGGGCGTTGATCTGCAAGCGCAACCCCTTTTCTTCTTCGACGATCTCGTAGACACCGGCAGGACAGTAGCGCGTCTCCGGCGAGGCGTATCGCTTCGCCCCTTCGCTGATTGCAAGCTCGGGCTGTTGCAAGCGCAGATGAACCGGCTGGTTCTCTTCGTGATACACGCCTGCAAAAGAGAGGTTCGTCAGCAGATCGAAACTGATCACGCCGTCAGGCTTCGGGTATGCGATCGGCGTTGCACGCGCACGAGAGAGCAAGTGTTGGTGATCTTTTCGATGGCGAAAGGTCCACGGAGCGCGTCCCCTGAGAATGTACGTGTCGAGCGCAGCGTAGAGCAACGCCCACCACAAGCCGAATCGGAAGGCGGGACGGATGTTGCGCACGCGATGCAACTCTTGGACAATCCAGCTTTTGCGTACATGCTCGCCGTAAGCTTTGATCTCTTTGCTGCCGTCCTTGCGCGCGGCAAAGATGGCATCGGCAGCAAGCATACCACTTTTCATGGCGTTGTGGCTGCCCTTGATCTTCGGAACATTCATGAAGCCCGCCTCGCAGCCCACCAGCAGCCCGCCGGGAAAATGCAAGCGCGGCACAGATTGCGCCCCCCCCTCGTTGAGCGCGCGTGCGCCGTAGGCGATTCGCCGACCTCCTGCCAGAAGGGGAAGAATCGAAGGATGATGCTTGAAACGTTGGAATTCGTGGTAGGGCGAGAGGTAGGGATTCTCGTAGTCGAGCCCGACGACAAAGCCCACCGAGACGAGGTCGTCCTTGAGGTGATAGAGAAACGAACCGCCGTAAGTTGTTCGTCGCAAGGGCCAGCCGATCGTGTGAAGAACGTCGCCGGCGCGGGCGCTCCCTGTCGGCACTTCCCAAAGCTCTTTGAGCCCGATCCCATACGTCTGGGGCTGGCAATGCGCGTCCAAGTTGAAGCGCGCGATCAACGTCTTGCCCAGCGATCCTCTGCAGCCCTCCGCCAAGACGGTCTGTCGCGCGCGTAGCAGCAAGCCGGGCTGATAGTTGGCGGTGCGCTCAAGGTTCTTGCCGACCCCCATATCTCCTGTCACGATGCCGCCGAGCGCGCCGTCCGCGTCGAAGTGCGGCGCGACCCCCGCAAAGCCGGGAAAGATATCGACCCCCAAGTCTTCCGCCTTGACGGCAAGCCATCGACAAAGCTCGCCCAAGCTGACGATATAGTTGCCCTTGTTGTGCATGTGCGGCGGCGTCGGCAACGGCAAGGCATAGCGCGCCGTCAGAAAACGAAAGCGATCGCGCCGCGCAGGCGTCATCAAGGGCAAGTCCGTCTGCTCGCGCCACGCAGGCAACAGCTCGTCGAGCGCGCGGGGTTCGAAGACCGCTCCCGAAAGAATGTGCGCCCCGATCGTCGCTCCCTTCTCCAAAAGACACACCGAGAGCTCCTCGCCCGCCGCTTGTGCGCACTGCTTCAAACGGATTGCAGTCGCCAACCCCGAAGGGCCGCCGCCGACGACCAGCACATCGAAATCCATGTTTTCGCGCTCGGTCTGCCGTGCGTTGTTCGAAGTGTCTTGTGCCACGAAAGTCTCCACAAAAGTTTTTTGGAAATGGCGCGGGTCTCTACAAGAGAATTAGGAGATTCCGTCGCATTTTTCAACGCCGAAAATGCACGTTGCAATTCGCAGCAAGAGCGGCTACATTCCGAAGCGACCATGGAACGCGTTCATCTCAAAAAGCTGTGCGTCGGGTGCTTCTCCCGCCTCGAACTGGCGCGCTGGCAGAAGGCGCGCATGCGCTGGGCAGAAGCGCAGGGCATGGGAAAGAACAAGGTGTGGCACGACACGCGCGCCTTGCCGAAGCTGGCGAATCGCATCAAGATCGAAGGATCGCTGTACTGGATCATCCGCGGTGCTTTCGCCGTGCGACAAAGCGTCACCACCTTCTCGTCGATCAAGGACGACAAGGGCTTATCCATGTGTCGCATTTGGCTCTCGCCGACGCTGGTGACCGTGGTTGCACAGAAGCACCGTCCCTTTCAGGGCTGGCGCTACTTGAACGCACGGGACGCGCCGCAGGACCTTTACGACGAGCACGCCACCAGCGAGCTGGACGAGGAGCGCGAGTTGAACGACATGCTCTTTGAGCTGGGCTTGGTATAACAAAGAACCGCGATGTCGTCGAAGTATCGTCCCTTTGTTGCAACGCCTCTGCCCGATCGCCGCTGGCCCGAACGTCGCATTGAGCGAGCACCCGTTTGGTGCAGCGTCGATCTGCGCGACGGCAATCAGGCGCTCATCGAACCGATGGGCAGCGAGCGCAAGACGCGCATGTTCGACGAGTTGCAAACGATGGGTTTCAAGGAAATCGAGGTCGGCTTTCCTGCCGCCTCGCAAACCGACTTCGACTTCACGCGTCTGCTGATCGAAAAAAAACTGATCGGCGACGATGTGACGATTCAGGTGTTGACGCAATCGCGCGTCGACTTGATCGAACGTAGCTTCGAGGCGATTCGCGGTGCCCGCAAAGCGATCGTTCACTTTTACAACTCGACCTCCGAAACGCAACGTCGTGTCGTCTTCCAAAAGGATCGAGCGGGCGTCATCGACATCGCGCGCAAGGGTGCGGAGCATATTCGTCGTCTTGGCGAGAAGCAGGGCGAGACGGAGATCGTCTACCAATACTCGCCTGAGAGTTACACGGCGACCGAGCAGGACTTCGCGCTGGAGATCTGCGAGGCGGTGGCGGATGTGTTCGAGCCCGATGCTTCGCGGAAACTGATCGTGAATCTTCCGGCGACGGTGGAGCTTTCGACGCCGAACCTCTACGCCGACCTGATCGAACATTTTTGTCGCAACTTCTCGCGCCGCGAGAATATCATCGTGAGTCTGCACCCGCACAACGATCGCGGCACGGCGGTGGCGGCAAGCGAGCTCGGACTGATGGCGGGGGCGGAGCGCATCGAAGGCACGCTTTTCGGCAACGGCGAGCGTACGGGCAATGTCGATGTGATCACGCTTGCGCTCAACATGCTGACGCAAGGGATCGATCCTGGGCTGTCGATTTCCGACATCAACCGCCTGCGCAGGCTCGCCGAGTATTGCACGCAGATTCCTGTCGGTGCACGGCATCCCTATGCCGGCGATTTGGTGTTCACCGCCTTTTCGGGCTCGCATCAGGATGCGATCGCCAAAGGTTTCACGGCGATGCGCCACAGCAACGCCTTGGCGTGGGATGTGCCGTATTTGCCGATCGATCCGCAAGACATCGGGCGCAACTATCAAGCGTTGATTCGCATCAACAGCCAGTCGGGCAAGGGCGGCATCGCCTATGTGATGAAGAACGACTATGGCTTAGAGTTGCCGCGTCCTTTGCAGATCGCCTTCAGCAACGAGGTGCAAAAACGCGCCGATCAGGATGGCGGCGAAATTTCTTCCGACACGCTGTTCGCTTTGTTTAAAACGCTGTACATGAACCAAGAGCCCGTGCGCTACATCGCGCACTGCAGCCGCGATCTTTCCGAAGAGAAACGTCATGTGACGCTAACCCTCGCCTTCGAGGGCAAGCAACAGACCTTGGAAGCTGCGGGCAATGGTCCTATCGATGCTGCGATGCAATCTTTGTTGAAGAAAACCGGCTTGTCCTTGCGCTTGGTCGATTACCACCAGCATGCGATCACGCAAGGGGCGGACGCTCAGGGCGCGAGCTACATCGCCTTGTCGAATGCGAACGGCGAGCAGGTGTTCGGCGTGGGGTTGCATACGAATGTGATCGTCTCGTCGTTGAAAGCGTTGGTCTCCGCCTTCAACGCCGCGTGGGCTTTGCGCACGCGCGTCGAGGGATCGCTCGTCGAAGAGAAGGTGTAGGCGAGCCTTTCCGTCGATGTCGATAAAAATTTTGGGAGGAACGGCGAACCTCGCCCTGTCGCGGAGTATTGCGAAGCATCTCGGCATGGCGCTGGTGGAATGCGAGATTCGTCGATTCGGCGACGGCGAGATCTTCGTCGAGGTTTGTGAGAACCTTCGTGGCGAGGATGTGTTCGTTGTTCAGCCGACCTCGTCGCCTGCGAACGACACTTTGATGGAGTTGTTGATCGTGATCGACACCTTGCGGCGAAGTTCGGCGCGTCGGATCACGGCGGTGATTCCTTACTACGGCTATGCGCGTCAGGATCGCAAGACGGGTCCTCGCACGCCGATTTCCGCCAAGCTGACGGCAAACCTGATCGCGGCGGCGGGAGCGTCGCGGGTTTTGACGATGGATTTGCATGCTGCGCAGATTCAGGGTTTTTTCGACATTCCGACCGACAATCTTTTTGCAGCGCCTGTCTTCGTTCGTGACATCGAAGATCGCATCAAACGCAAAGGGCTGAAACCCTTAGTCGTTTCTCCCGATGTTGGCGGGCTTGTGCGTGCGCGATTGTTGGCGGAACGTTTGAATTGTGGCTTGGCGGTGATCGATAAGCGTCGGGATGCTGCGGGCAAGGCATCGGTGAT
>JABAAA010000180.1 GCA_014239005.1 Alphaproteobacteria bacterium
AGACAGATCTTCCTACTCCACCACAGGGGGAAGAGGGCAGAGTGAGGAGCCCTTCTCCGCCTAAAAGACGTTCTTCTGGTGTGGGGGAATTTCTGCTCTTCGTAGGTGCTATTTGGCTGTGGAACGAAAGCAAGTCTGGTTAGTCTAGCAAAAAAATGACGAAGCGTTTCCAAGGAGGCTCGGTGAATCATCACCGAGCCCTTTTTGGCACGAACAGATTTAAGGATCAGGTTTGTTGGGGGACTACGCCTATGACAAAGCCACGGCGCGAAAGCGTCACAGCTCTCCCACGGAGCCTTACGGACAGGAAAGATAAAAACCGCAGAGATGCTTGACAGCAGACGAGCAAGCACAAAAAACCATGAAGGAAGTCAAGCGTCTCAGTCCATCTCCAAAACCTTCTACACTTATCATATCATCAAGGGGGAAAATCATCGTCAATTTCTCTAAAACGCTGAAAAATAAGCGTTTTGTCTGCATAACTGTGCAATGTTTGTTGTCAATTTTGCGGATTTGTGCAATGTTTATTGTCAATTTCGAAGGCAAAAATCTCGAAAAACAGCGAAATTGCAATGATTAGCGTCACAAATTCCTCGTTTTGTGCAATCTTTAGTGTCATTCTACAATTGTAAATTTTGTCAAATTTCCTTAAACATTGCAGGCGTGTTTTTGAAGCTTTTAAACAAGGGATTTTTACGAAGTCTCTGCGACATGTTGCTCCGTCTCAGCTGTCGGCAACAGCCCAGCCACGAGAGGTGATTCCGACATCAATGCCGAAAGCGACATCCCCGAAAAGAAGACAGACCTCGTCAAAGGCAGCTACGCTGTCGCACGCCCGCACGCGAAAGCCATCGTCGCCGTAAAAATCATCGACATGCTGGGCGAGGAAACCCTTACCCTCCATCCCTCGAAAAACTCCTCGTAAAAAAGAAGCCAAAAGGTTGACATCCGCATGCCTCCCTCCCATATAGAATAAGTGAGTTCATTTTCAACTCTTGTCATTAGGAGGACACAACCATGACAGCAGGAAACAGCGGCGGCGGAAAAGGCGGGGGAGGAAACAGAGGAGGAGGAAAAGGCGGAGGAGTGAACTTCGGCAAAACAGGAGGCTGGCCTGCAAAAACAGGAAATCCTTGCGGAGGCAACCGATACAACAATCCACCTAAAGACAACAACCCGTCTAAAGACAACAAACCGCCTAGAAGGGCATAAAGCAAGAAACGAAGTTTCTCGCTAATACAAGAAGGCTCGGTCTCCGTCGAAGACAACACCCTTACGGGAAGAAGCGGCGACGACCGCCTTGAGGGCGGCGCGGGCGAAGACACCTATGTGTTTTCCTATCTCTACTCCGGCGACGGCTATGGTACGAACACCATCGTTGACGAAGCAGGAGAAACCATGACCTTGCGATTTGTAAGCAATCGTTATGCTTCTTACGATGTCGAGGATTTCACCGAATCCTCGGCAAACTTCGCCAGGGTCGGCAACAACCTTGAAATCACCATCGACAAGCGCGACGACGACTTCACGGACAAAATCACGATCCTCGATGCTTTCGATACCGACCCCAATCCCAACACAGGAACGGGCAATGCCGCCTTCACCATCAACAATCGAATACGGCAGCTACGGTAGCGACACCTTTACCGAAGTGACGAACGCCTTCTCCACTCTTTTCAAAGCAGGTCCAGAGAAACCAGAAGCGAAGCATCAAGCCAAGCGGGACGAGGGGAGGGCTTGTCCCCATCAAACCCCAAAAACAGCCAAAAAACCTCTCAAACTAGAAGTCTGCGGATTTTCGTATGTAAGTCCCGTTGATCGACTCGTCAGGATGTTTCGTCAGGGGCTGTCGAGACAGCCGTACCGTCTGATACGGCACCATAGGACGAACGGTAGATCGTATAGGCATCGCTGGGTTCATCGAAATAGTCTTCGACGATAGCAGTATTTCGAATGACGCCTGCGTTGCGAACGACGATTTGCAAGTCGTCGCCTGTCGTCGAAACACTAAGCGTTCTGCTAACAAAATCCCAATTGCCTCTTTCGAAAGCAAAGTGCGCGTCCGTGTAAGTTACCCCTGAATCGGGGAGAAAGAAAAGGAAGAGAGAATCTTCTCTGCCTACATTTCCTTGCCTACATCGTCAAGTTCGGTTCAAGTTAGGCTCACAAGGCGTGCCAGAAGTCATCTGTCACGAGGGTATAGCTGCCAGAGGTACCAAATTCTATGTTGATGGTGAAGGCAGCGTTGCCCGTTCCAGTGTTGGGATCGGTATCGTAGGCGTTGTTGATCGTTATTTTGTCGGTGATGCCATCGTTGAGATCTTTGTCGATGGTGATGACAAGATTGTCGCCCACCCTGTTGAAATTGGCTGTGACGAAATCCGCAGCTGTGTGACTGTTAGTGACAACCCCGAATCGCAAGGTCATGGTATCACCTGCTTCATCGACGATGGTATCCGTGCCGTCGGCCACGGAGAATCTATAGATATCCGCACCCGCACCCCCCACAAGATAGTCGTTACCCGCACCGCCCTCAAGCGTGTCGTCGCCCGCGCCGCCCTCTATA
>JABAAA010000181.1 GCA_014239005.1 Alphaproteobacteria bacterium
TATAAAAATAAATTTGATTATTCGTAGTCATACCTAATTCGTTCCATAAAGAAATGTTAGGAAAATCTTTCAATCCAAAACGACGTAAAATGACAACAACACGCAATAGGGAATACAAACCCTCGCGATGGTAAGAAAACGGTAAAAAAATAATACTCTCTTGTAAATACAAAAAAGCAGAAATTCCTCGAAAACGTAAGCTATCGCAATCCGACGAAGGACTTTCCTCAAGAGGATCCCAAAATCCTCGCCTGCGAAATTCCGAAGAAAGAAGCGTCGCACAACCAATAACTATATGGACAGACTGAGGAACACTTGCTGTCATCGAATTACTGTGGTAACGAAAGTAATAAAGTTTCTTTGACAAATTGTCTAATGCCGCTCCGTGTAAAATAACAAGACGATGATAAAAATCTATGTCTTCACCAACAAAAACCGTATCTCGATATCCTCCTAAGGAAACAAAACAAGAGCGACGACAAACAATCGTAGGATGTTGAACGGAGTATCGATAAAGCAAAATATCCTTCGCAATACGATTTCTGCCGAAAGAAATAAAAACAGGAGGTCTAACCCCTCGAGCATACGCGGCAGAACAAAAAGAACCTTCTTCATCTATCGAATGGAAATCACATCCTAAAAGCTGAATCTCCTTGTGCTTATCCAAGTAGGACACTTGTTTCAGCAAGCGGTCACGATGGCACAAGTCATCCGAATCCATACGCGCCACATACTCGCCGCGAGAAAATTCCAATCCGTAGTTGAGCGCACGCGCAAGACCGCGATTCTTCGCTAAATAAAAAGCGCGAATACGCTTGTCCTTTTTCGCGTAAGAAGCCAACAGCGAAGCACTTTTGTCGCTAGAGCCATCGTCGACAATAATAAACTCGAAGTCTGTGAAGCTTTGCGACAGAACCGACTCGATGGCTTCTACTAAGAAGCGCTCGCCGTTGTAGTTTCCCATCAAGACGCTCACACGCGGAGGATTATTTTCTTGGGGCAACATCTTTTCTTGAAAATTTCTATCGAGGCTGTAGAATACGAGTCCATCGTCAGTCTAGGGCTGGCGGATTGTGCTGTCAATAGCGAAAAGGAGACGGATGGTGTTGATTGGAGTTCCCAAAGAGATCAAGACGCACGAGTATCGTGTCGGACTGGTGCCGGAGAGCGTGCAAGATTTGGTCGGCGCGGGGCATCGTGTCTTGGTCGAGCGCGGCGCGGGACGCGGAATCTTTGCCGACGACGAACAGTACGAGGCTGCCGGCGCGGTCATGGTTTCCACGCGCGAGGAGATCTTTGAGAAAGTCGATATGATCGTCAAGGTCAAGGAGCCGCAGCTGGAGGAGTGTGCGTTGTTGCGCGAGGGGCAGGTGTTGTTCACCTATCTGCATCTTGCTCCTGACCGCGAGCAGACGGAGGCGTTGTGTGCCTCGGGCTGTACGGCGATCGCCTACGAGACGGTGACCGACGCGCACGGCGGATTGCCGTTGCTGGCGCCGATGAGCGAGATTGCCGGAAGGATGTCGATTCAGATCGGCGCGCATTTCTTGGAGACGGTGCAGGGGGGACGTGGAATCTTGTTGGGCGGCGTGCCGGGAACTTTGCCTGGCAAGGTGGTCGTGATTGGCGCGGGGGCATCGGGCAGCAGCGCGGTGAGAATTGCAGCGGGCGTTGGGGCGGACATCACGGTCTTGGACTTGTCGATGGAGAAGTTGCGCTTGCTGGAGAGTGTTTTTGCCAACACCGTCAAGACGGCTTACTCTTCGAAGGCTATCTTGGAGAGGCTGCTGGCAGAAGCGGATTTGGTTGTGGGTGCGGTTCTCGTGCCGGGAGCGAACGCGCCGAAGGTGATTTCGCGCGAGATGTTGAAGGGGATGAAACGGGGTTCGGTCGTCGTGGATATTGCGATCGATCAGGGCGGGTGTTTGGAGAGCAGCAAGCCGACCACGCATGCCGCGCCGACTTTTGTGGAGGAGGAAGTCATCCACTATTGTGTGACGAACATGCCGGGAATTGTGGCGCAAAGCAGCAGCTATGCGTTGAACAATGTGACCTTGCCATATGCGCGTGCGTTGGCGGCGAAGGGGTGGGAGCGGGCAGTGGCGGAGGACGCGGGCTTGCGCAACGGGGTCAATGTGAGCGGGGGGAAGGTGACCTACGAGGCGGTTGCAAAATCTCAGGGCAAGGCGTACACCCCGCTGCCTTAGCTAGAGATAGCCAAGAGGGAAATGGGATGGAAGTGAAGAGGAGAGAAGTGAGGTAGAGGGGAGTGGAGAGCCCAGGGTGGAATGCAGATAGCGAAACCCACACGAGGCGAGGCGAGGGGAATCGAACCCCTCGCGCCATAGCGGTCAATCTTTTTTCAACAATTTTTTATCAAAAATTGTTGAGCGGCATCGGTGCTCCGAACCTTGCGCTCGCCGTTGCAAACGCTCCGACCCCCTCTCTCCTGCCCAACGCCCCCACCCCTTCCAACGTCGTCGCCTTGACCCCCACACGTTCCATCGTCAACCCCGTCAATTCGGCAAGCCTCGTGCGCATCGCCAGCTTAG
>JABAAA010000182.1 GCA_014239005.1 Alphaproteobacteria bacterium
TTTGTCGAGCATGTCGGTGCTTGGATTTGCGAAACGCTGGCTTGTTGGGAGATCGCGGCGCACGCAGACAGAAAGACGGTCGGCGTTTGGGTGGGGGAGAAAAAGATCGCGGCGATGGGGTTTCGCGTCTCGCGCGGGATTGTCAGTCATGGGATCGCGCTGAACCGTACGATGGATCTTTCGCTCTATCGGGGTATCGTCGCCTGTGGACTTGGAGGCGAGGAAGTGGTGACTTCGATGGAGCGCGAGGGAGTTAAAGTATCGCGTGAAGAGTTGGGACGAAGGCTGAGAGAGTGCTGTCCTTTCTTGTGAAAGCGGGCGACGGGGATCGAACCCGCGACCTTAAGCATGGGAAGCTTACGCTCTACCAACTGAGCTACACCCGCGAAACACGACGACCTACAAAACTTCCGCCAGACAATCTTTGTACAGAGATGCGGATTCCTCGTCGTACAGGCAGAAGACGAGCGAATCGAAGGGAGAATCTGGGGCAGCCAACAATCTACACATGCCGATGGCGATGCGCGTCGCCCTGTCTTTGGGAAATCCGTAGACGCCTGTCGAAATAGCGGGAAATGCCAAGGCTCGAATGCCGCTTTTGGCTGCCAGGGACAAGACATTAGCGTAGCAGCTTCCTAGCAGTGCTGCCTCCCCTTCCCCGCCGCCGCGCCACACAGGACCGACCGTGTGGATCACATAGTCGGCGAACAGACGATAGCCGCTCGTCATACGCGCTTGTCCGGTCGGACAGCCTCCCAGTTGTTCGCACTCGCGCAGGAGCTCTGGTCCTGCGGCTTGATGGATGGCGCCGTCGACGCCGCTGCCTCCGCGAAGACCTTCGTTGGCAGCATTCACCAGAGCGGTCACGCGTATCTCCGTGATGTCGCCGCAAACGATGTCGAACTTGGTCACGAGACTTTTCTCTCCTCATCATAATTCTCGCCACAACCCTCGCCGTGACCATAGCCCTCGCCTTGACCATCGCCTTGACTCTTGCCTTGCCCATAACGCGCTTCGCTACCCAGCTCTTCGTGGATGCGCAACAGACGATTGTACTTGGCAACGCGCTCCGAACGCGCGGGCGCGCCTGTTTTTATCTGCCCGCAGTTCAAGCCGACGGCGAGGTCTGCGATGAAGTGGTCTTCGGTGTCGCCTGAGCGATGCGAGACGATACAGCCCCACCCCTTGTGTAGCGCAAGCCTGCCACAGGTCATGGCTTCGCTGAGGGTTCCGACTTGGTTCGGCTTGAGCAGAAGGGCGTTGCCCGCGCCCAAAGCAAATCCCTGTCGCAAGCGTTCTTCTTGCGAGACGAAGAGGTCGTCGCCTACGAGCTGGATAGTTTTGCCGAAAGCTTTTGTCGCGTTGCTCCAGCCCTGCCAGTCTTCTTCGGCGAAGGGATCTTCGAGCGAGAAGATCGGATAGTCTTCGATCCAAGTTTTCAATAGTGCGAGGTAGGATTCGCTGTCGTGGGTGTTGCCGTCCAAGGTGTAGATGTAGCCCTGCTTGCCTTTCTGAGCGTAGGCGGAGGCGGCGCAATCGAGCGCGAGCGTGATGTTGGCTTTGTTCTCCCGTCCTGCGTCTCGTCCTGCTTTTAGTCCTGCTTTTTCGAGGGCTTGCATCAGAAGATCGAGCGCTTGGCGCGTGTCTTTCAGGGGGGGTGCGAATCCTCCTTCGTCGCCCAAGCTGGAGGCGAGTCCTTTGGACTGTAGCAAGGATTTTAACGCTGCGTAGCATTCTACGCCCATACGCAAGGCTTCGGGGAAGTCGGGTGCGCCGGACGGGAAGAGCATGAACTCTTGGATGTCGATCTCGTTGTCGGCATGCGCGCCGCCGTTGAGGATGTTCATCATGGGAACGGGGAGGGTCTGCGCGTCCAAGCCGCCGAGGTGTCGATAGAGCGGGATCTTGAGCGAGGCGGCAGCGGCGCGTGCGCAGGCGAGCGAAACGGCGAGGCAGGCTTGTGCGCCTAGATAGCTTTTAAGAGATGTTTTGCTGTCGTCGCGGCTGTCGTCGCGGCTGGCATTATTGGCGTTGTTGGCGATGTTGGCGTTGTCGAGCGCGCACAGAGCAGCGTCCACTTGTGCCTGTCCTGCGGCTTCCATGCCTTGGACGAGGGATGCGATTTCTCCTTCGACAAGGGCGATGCTTTTGAGGATGCCTTGCCCGAAGTATCGCCTTTTGTCTTGGTCTCTGAGCTCGAAGGCTTCAAATGCTCCTTTGGATGCCCCTGATGGGACGGAGGCGTGAGCTTCTGTGCCGTCTTCGAGGGTGAGGGAGACTTCGAGGGTGGGGGTTGCGCGGCTGTCGATGATTTCGCGAGCGCGGAGGTGAGCGATGGCGGACATGAGGAGATCACCATAGCAGAGCGCGCGCGCGACAGAAAGGCTATATCGCGCTGTCAGACTAATGCTACTCTACCTCCCTCCTCTCCATGTCGTTCTTCCCATGTCGCTCCTCTCGTCGCTCCTCTCCATGTCGTTCTTCCCATGTCGCTCCTCTCGTCGCTCCTCTCCATGTC
>JABAAA010000183.1 GCA_014239005.1 Alphaproteobacteria bacterium
CTCTACGACGCACAAAAAGCCGCACGAAAACTCGATATTCCCCACTACACGCTCGCGCAACGAGAGACAAACACACGATTAGGATTTTGGATATTGCGCAAAAAAACCTTGCGCTCCCCTCGCCCTCCCCCTACACTCCGCTCAATTCCCTAGCTCGCGCTGCAGATGCGAGCCCTTGAGTTGGCGAGAGCTGGCTTACCCCCACAGGAAAAAACAAAAAAACCCATGCCCCACTACGAAACCATCCTCATCCTGCGCCAAGACCTCTCGCCCACCCAAGCCGAGAGCATTGCTGAAAAGACACAACAAGACCTGAAAAAAGCCGAAGCCACGATCGACCGCGCCGAATCCTGGGGGTTGCGCACGCTCGCCTACCCCATCCGCAAGAACCGCAAAGGACACTATTTCATCATCAACCACTCGAACGAATCGCGCATCACCCAAGAGATGCAACGCATCCTGAGCCTCAACGAAGACCTGCTCAGAATTCTCACCGTCAAGACCACACAGCCCCAAACTAGCCCCACCCCCATTGCAACAGCCCAAGCACAGCGCGAGCAAGAAACAACATCGCCACGAACTGCCGAACGTAGAACAAACGAGAGATACACAAGCGAACCCCGCACAGGCGAACCCCGCACAAGCCAGCCCCGCACGGTATCAGCCCAGCCAGACGACAGCCCGAAAAACACATCAGAAACGGAAACGCAAGAATCCTCATGACCACCCCCCAACAACCCTCCGACAACGGCGACAACGGCGACAAGAACGCGGAGAAAGTCGCCGAGAAAGCCACCGATGGTGCTAAAGGCGCAACAGAAAACGCCGCCACGACCGATCTGCGCTCGCCCGTCGTGCGTATGCGCCGTTTCAGTCGCAAGAGGGTGTGTCCGCTCTCTGGCGAAGGCGCGCCTGTTATCGATTACAAAGACCTGCCGTTGTTGCAACGCTACATCTCGGAGCGAGGCAAGATCGTTCCCGCGCGTCTTTCGGGGGTGTCGCGCAAGAAACAACGCGAACTGGCCGCGGCGGTGAAACGTGCGCGCTATCTGGCGCTGCTCCCCTACATCGCGCGTTGACGGCGTTTGTAGACGACTCGTAGGCTCTGTTTCAGCAAATGCAAGTGATCCTGCTAGAACGCATCGACAATCTCGGTGCTCCGGGCAGCGAGGTTTCGGTGAAACGGGGCTACGCGCGCAACTGGCTTTTTCCGCAGAAAAAGGCGATTCTCGCCACCGAGCAGAATCGCAAACGCGCTGTGCAAGAGCAGGCGCAAATCAGCGCCAGAGACGAGGCGAAAAGGTCCGAGGCGGAATCTGTCCAACAGAAGCTGGACGGCAAGGAGATCATCCTTGTTCGCAGCGCGGGCGAAAGCGGACAGCTTTACGGCTCGGTCAGGACGCGAGACATCGCCGAGGCGATCGAACAACAGCTGGGGATCATCGTCAGCAAGAAGCTTGTGGCGCTGGAGGAGCCCGTGCGTTCGACGGGAATTGTTTCTGTGCCTGTGCGCTTGCATCCTCAAGTTCCTGTCGCGGTGAGCGTCAATGTTGCACCCAGCGAGGACGAGGCGAAACGGCAGGCGCTGAAACGCGATCAGGCGCTGCAGAGACAAGAGCAGGCGGACGACAGACAGCAGAAGGCAGCGAAAAAAGTGACGAAAAAGGCAACAGAAGAAGAGACAGAAACGGAGACAGAAGAGGAGACAAGCTCTGATCCCACGACAACACAAGACGCCAGCGATACGGAAGGGAAGGCAAAGAAAGACAAGGCAGATGCGAAGAACGAGACAACAGCGAAGGACGAGAAGGACGAGAAGAGTGGCGAAGCCTCCCAGGAGAAGTCTGACGAGGATTCTGTCAAGCCGTCTCTGAAGAAGAAGGCTTGAGGTTGGGGCAAGGGGTGGATACGGGGGTGAATGCGAGGATAAACATGGGGGTAGCAGCCATAGCCATAGCCATAACCATAGACACGACGGGGATTTTGCCTGTGTCGCGCTTGGGGCTGTTGCGGCTGTTGTACAAGGAGGATCGTGTTGTCATCAAGGATAGGATTGTGGTAGCGGCGGCATTGTCAGGGGACAAGGCGTCGGGCAGGACGAAACAGCAAGAGGAGGCGCAAGAGGTGGTGCAAAAGGAGTTAGCGCGAGCGTGGAGTTTTCTTGCGGAATTGAAAAAGCCTGTGTTTCCTCTGCGCGGACGGGATGTGTTGGCGGAGGGTTCTCTTGCTGCTGGTCCTGATGTGGGGTTGTTGTTGGGCGAGGTTGAGGGGTGGTGGGTTTCGCGGGAGTTTGAACCTCATCGAGAGGCGTGTTTGGAGGAGATGCGTCGGCTGTTGAAGGAGCGAGGGAAGGCAGCGTGATTGAGGGAGCTGCAAAAGGAGCTGAAAAAGGAGCTGCAAAAGGAAAAAGAGTTCAGGCTCTTGGTGGCGCAAAAAATCACCTTATTGTCATGCCAGATGCAAATATAGACCAAGCTGTTGATGGAATAATTGGAGCGGCTTTCGGCTCGGCTGG
>JABAAA010000184.1 GCA_014239005.1 Alphaproteobacteria bacterium
TGTCAGAAAAAAGCTCTATGCAATAAACATTTTTTTTGTTTTTAATTTCAGAAGAAAATAAAAACAATTTCTCTTTCTTGAGCAATCTTTTAAGAGTTTCTTCTTGTTGATGCCACAATCCAACAAGAAGCAACCCACTCATTGGCATTTCTTGTTTTACTATACTCTCTGTTACATCGTACACCCTTCCCATGCCGTTCTCTTGAGAAACCAGTTCAACGTCAACGCTTTTATTAATTACTTGTGCTGCAGACTCCGCATCCTCTTTTGTTATTGGAATGTTATTTTTTTCTAATACAAATTTTAAAAAAAAGTGTATCTTCGCAACTACTCCCAACAATGTTTTATGGTTTACGAGAAGCGACATATCTCTGTCATAATGATGCTTTAACGCATTTTCATTTGCTTTGAAAGGCGCAAGAAGTCCTGACTTACGAGGTACAAACATAGTAGGAACACCATGAAAATACCTTTTCAAGTAAGAGGCAAGTGTATTCACAAACAACAAGCCTCTGCTATGAAAAACTTATCACAAAGAATCAGGACAAAAAGAAAATTAGCAAACAGCAAAGGAAATTGCTACCCGACAGAGAAAGTTATCCACAGAAAAATGCTAAATTTCTTGATTTTTACCGATTTTTATCTTTACCTCGCTCTTTTTTGGCTCTAGAATAGACGCGAATCGGTCAGAAATCCTACCCCGACCCAACCCACAACACAGAGGAAACTCCCATGAAAAAATGCTTCTCCTTCTACGGACGCGCAAAACGCAAAGAATACTGGGGCGTAGCAATCTTCCTGTTCATTCTCGGCGTATTCCTGAACATCTTGGGAATCTCCCTTCTTGTTCTAGCCCCGCTAACCCTCTTACTTTTCCCTATCCTTCTCATTGCGATATGGCTCTCCCTCGCCATCACCGCAAGAAGACTGCGCGACGCAGGAATTAACCTATGGTTCATGCTCCTCCTCCTCGTGCCCTTCGTCGGTTTCATCGCCTGGATCGTGTTCGGATGCCTCCCTTCGAAAAAGAAGGCTTGACAGCAAAATCCAAAAAAGGCTAGACTGAACGCTAGACTCATACGCAAACTGGGCTTGTCGCAAGCCTCCCCATACCCCCCAACCCCGTAGAGAAAACTCCATGCCTTTTCGATTCCTCCCCTCGCTGCTGACAAGCGCGCTTTGTGCCGTAGCCCTGCTCGCCTCGTCTCCCGCGCAAGCAAAAGAAATTCTCATCAAGTTCAGCCATGTCACCTCGCCGAAAGGACACCCCAAAGGCGAAGCAGCAACCCTGTTCGCCAAACGCGTCAACTCAGAACTAAAAGGAAAAGTGCGCGTCGAAGTCTTTCCCAACGGACAACTCTACAACGACAACAAAGTGCTGGAAGCCCTGCTGCTCGGCAATGTGCAGATGGCAGCCCCCTCACTTTCAAAGTTCGAGCAATACACGCTGAAATACCGCGTCTTCGATTTGCCCTTCGTCTTCAAAGATATCGAAGCCGTCAACAAGTTTCAACAATCCGCCAAAGGCAAAAAACTGCTGCTCTCCATGAAAGACAAAGGATTGCTGGGGCTCGCCTACTGGCACAACGGACTGAAACAACTCTCCGCCAACAAACCCCTGCTTTCGCCGAAGGACGCGAAAGGACTTAAGTTCCGTATCCAAACCTCCGATGTGCTGAAAGCGCAGTTCGAAGCTCTGCAAGCCTCGCCGCAAAAGATGGCGTTCGCCGAGGTCTACGGCGCCTTGCAGACAGGCGTCGTCGACGGACAGGAGAATACTTGGTCGAATATCTACACCAAGAAGTTCTTCGAAGTGCAAGACGGCATCACCGAAACAAACCACGGCATTCTCGACTATCTCGTTGTGACCTCCTCCTCGTTTTGGGATTCGCTGCCCCCAGCCATCCGCAAAGACCTGACGAGAATTCTCGCCGAGGTGACGCAAGAGCGCAACGCTATCTCGCGCAAGATCAATCTTGAAAACCGCGCGAAGATCATCAAAAGCGGAACGAAAGTGAGAGAACTCACGCCGTCGCAACGCAAGGCTTGGGTCAAGGCGATGCGTCCCGTCTGGAAGCAGTTCCAAGGCGACATCGGTAGAGACATCTTGAAGGCAGCGCTTTCCGCCAACAAGTGAAAAAATACCTGCTCCGTCTCGCCGCGAAAGCGGTGAGAACAGCAGCGTGGATCGAGGAGAGCCTGCTTGCACTCCTGCTCGCGGGCATGACAGGCGTGGCTTTCGCCAATGTCATCGCACGCCGCGTTTTTGCAAGCTCGTTTCCCTGGGCGTTGGAGTTGACGCTCAACCTGTTCCTCTACCTCGTGCTTTTGGGAATGGCGTACGCGTTACGACGCGGCTTGCACGCGAGCGTCGATGCCTTGGTGACACGGCTTGCTCCGCGCGCAGAGAAGTTGTGCCATCTTCTTGCGAACCTATGCGTCGTCGTCTACGCGGTCGTTCTTTCTGCCACCGGCTTCCAAATCGCGCGCCTGTTTTGGTCGAACGCCTTCC
>JABAAA010000185.1 GCA_014239005.1 Alphaproteobacteria bacterium
AGGGGTCGAGCGGCACGGAGGCGACGACGCGTGTTTCGATCGATTTTATGGATGCCGAAGGGAAGAGTTGGACGACGGTGGGTGTTTCTGCCAACATTATTGTGGCGAGTTTGTGTGCGTTGGACGATGCCTATCGTTACATGCTGTTTCGCTCGCAGCAGGAAAAAGGATGACCCCATGCCTGTTTTGACTCCAGAAGAAAAAAAACAATTGCAGAATATTGCCAGCAGTTGGTACATGCCGCCTTTGTTGGAACGTTTAAGACGTTTTTTAGAACAAAAAAACATGACAGTGCAAGAATCTGCGAAAATAGCATACAATCATCTTCATGAATTTATAACACAATCCAAAGAAGAAGTTGAAATTCTTCTTGAAGAACGACTTGTTCAAGGGGAGATTGACAGCAAAGAACAGGCAAGGAAAGCTATTGTAGGAAGAATGCTACCTTATCTAATTGAGTGTGTGTTCCTTAAAAACAAAGAAGTTGGTAATATCGACAAAAATTTTTTTATAACTTCAAAGCAAGAAGGAGTGAGAAAATTTTATAAAGATTTGACAATTCAAGTTGGCGATGAACAACAGAAACCAGATTGTGACTTAATTGTGTATAACTCAAAAACACAAAAAATATTAATCCTATCTGTCAAAACTTCGTTGAGAGAACGAGCAGGACAAAGTTACAGGTGGAAACTTCTTTTGGATATAGCCAACGCCCAAAACGACGAGTTAAGAAAAAAATACAATATTTCCTATCATGGCAGTCAAGAATTGTATGTCGGATTTGCAACAACTAATTTCTATAACGAAATTAATCTTCCTCAGCAGCGAGGAATGTTGAAATTTTTTGACGCAAGTTTTATTGCCAAACCTGATATCTCATCTGGTTTCATCTCTTCTATGGCACAATTCAACGATTTTTTGCAAGAGAACCTATCGTGAGTTATCCCCTTACCCGCAACGAGCATTACGACTTTACAGGCGAAGCCTACGGAGCAAAACTCTACCCGAACCTGCACCCCTACCCCGCAACGATGATTCCCCAACTGGGGATTGACATTCTGAAAGAGCTCAACATCACACAAGGACGCATGCTGGATCCCTATTGCGGCTCGGGCTCGTCGTTCATCGCAGGGCTGGAGGTCGGGCTCGACGATTTTACGGGCTACGACATCAACCCGCTGGCTCTGCTGATTTGCCAAGCGCGGCTCACCTACCTTGACATGGAAAAACTGGAGTCCCTTGTCCAAAAGCTGGAACGACGCATCGAACGCCTGCGCGCTTCCTCCGATTCTCTTGGTGGCATCGAGGTAGAAAAATTCAACAACTTTGACTATTGGTTCAGCCCCCACGCAGGACAAGAGCTGCAATGGATCAAAAACACGATCGTGCGCATGACAAAGTCATCAAAAAAATCAGAAGAATTTCACGAAGAGTCTCACAAAGAGTCTCACGAAGAGTCTGAAGCCTTAAGACGCTTTCTGTTCCTGCCGCTCTCGGTTACCATGCGTCAATGCTCCTATACGCGAGACAAGGAATTCAAGCTGTATCGCATGTCGGAGGACAAGTTAGAAAATTTTTCTCCTCCCGTTTTCTCCATGTTCACACGCGCCTTGCGCGCTTGTTTTTTAACTTACAAAGCTTGTTATGCACAAAAAATTAAGGGAATTCAACTTACAACAAATCTAGGAGCTTATAACAATTCCAGCCATAACAAAAACAACAGCGGTTACGATGTTATCCTCACAAGTCCTCCCTACGGTGACAGCCGCACGACGGTCGCCTACGGACAATTTTCACTTTTTGCAAACGCTTGGCTGTTGGAACAAAGTCAAGCACGCGCTATCGACAACCTCTCGCTGGGAGGAAAAAGAAGCCAAAACAAAGACTGCGTCGCTGCCTTGAACAGCAGCGCGCTCGGCGAGGTCGTCGCATCGATTGCCAACGAAGACGAAGCTCGCGCCGCAGAGGTGGCGGCGTTTTATCGAGATTTGAAAGAGTCGATGGCTCGGTGGATGAAAGCGTTAAAGGTAGGAGGCAAAGCCGTCGTCGTTGTGGGAAATCGCACGGTGAAAGGGTTCGTGCTTCCCACCGACCAGTTCGTAGCCGAGTGCATGGAGCAACAAAATCTGTGCCACGAGGTTTCCTATCAGCGCAAGATCAGTCGCAAGCGCATGCCTTCGCGCAACTCGCCGCGCAACTTGGCGGGGGAGACCGCCCCGACGATGATGTCAGAGTTCATCGTGGTCGGCAGCAAACGGCGTTGAGCGAATCTACCTTTTCTCCAAAGCCACGAAGGGACGCTTTGTCTTACCGCGATACAGCTGCCTCGGTCTGCCGATGCGCGACGAAGGATCCTCGACCATCTCGCGCCATTGCGCAACCCAGCCCACCGTGCGCGCCAAAGCAAACAGCACTGTAAACATGCTCGTAGGAAAACCCATCGCGCGCAACAAAATGCCCGAATAAAAATCGACATTCGGAAACA
>JABAAA010000186.1:0-227 GCA_014239005.1 Alphaproteobacteria bacterium
TCGCTCGCCAAAAAAGAAACACGCTCCCCACGATCCAAAACTCCCGCCAACACAGCCCGCAAGCGCGAACGCAATCCCTCCGCTTCGCCCGCCTTCGTTCCTCTCCCCTCCGCCACCAGCAGAGAAGACAACCCCAAAGTCGCCAAATCCTTCTCCAAACCCTGCCACTTCTCCAAACTTGGAGGCTCATGCCCACGCGCAACAAACCCCGCCTTCCCCTCCGCCTT
>JABAAA010000186.1:237-2459 GCA_014239005.1 Alphaproteobacteria bacterium
ATCGTGTCCTCGATGATCCGATGCGACAAGCGAGAACGCAAAACCGATACACCCACGCAACGCAAAGTCTCCTCGTTACCATCGCTGCAACGCTCCAAGCGCGCGACATGCTCCTCGCGCGTAATCTCCAAAGCTCCGCGCTCACTCCGACCCCGCGCCAACGCACGCCACGCCCCATACAAACGCAACACCGCTTCTTCCGTATCTCCCCGCTCCTCCTCGCCGCGCTCTCGCCGATCAAGAATCTCCTGCGCACCCTCGTAAGTCAGCCGAGCGCGAACACGCACCGCAACACGCGCAAAACGACTTTGCTGCAACCCGCCCGAAGCATCGAGCGTCATCTCCGCCATTACGCACGGACGCACCTCGCCCGCGCGCAAAGAACACAAGTCCTCAGAAAGTCGAGGCGGCAGCATCGGAACAACCCTGTCCGTCAAATAACGCGAGTTGCCGCGCGCGCACGCCTCCTCGTCCAAGCGCGAGCCAACAGGCACATAATGCGCGACATCCGCAATCGCCACGCGCACCCGCCAGCCGCCCCCCTCAAGCTGCTCTGCGTGTACTGCGTCGTCGAAGTCGCGCGCCTGCTCGCCGTCGATCGTCACAAAGTCCAGCTCACGCAAATCCTCGCGTTCTCCCGCATAGGCATAGGCCTGCAGCCCTGCCGTTTCCGCCAAGGTTTCCGTCGAAAATTCTGTCTGGACAGAGAGTTGGCGCAAACTCAGTGCGCTCAAAAACGACACATCGCCGTCAAAGCGTCCCAACGACTCCAGCACCTGCGCGTAGAAAACCTTGCCTCTCCTGACCAACTTCGCTCGCACAACCTCGCCTGCGCCGACAGCGCGTGTTTCCTCAACGGGAAAAAAGCACAATCTTCCACGCTCTGCCAGCCGCAAGGAGAGAGCCGTCTGCGCGTCGTTCTTGTGTTTTCTTCCTTCGTTCGACACGCGCTCAGCCGCTTGAATCTCGCCGTAGACGATCGCTCCTTCGGTCATTCTTGCGCTCATTCCAGCGGTTCTTCCAGCGGTTCTTCCAGCGGTTCTTCTTGTCCCCTTTCCTGTCCGCGCCGTGCGCCCGTGCTTGCGTGCACCTGTGTGCTTCTGCCCATTTGCCACTACGCGCTTCCTAACCGTCCTTCCTAGGTGTCTTTTTTGGTCGTACGCTTTTTCGCCACCTTTCGGATCGTACGCGTTGCCGTACGTTTTGCGACACGCTTGACCGTACGTGTGGCGGCAGGCTTCGATGGGTTCTCGCTATCTTTCTGCGTTGCCTTTTCGAGTCGCATCTGCTTTTTCGCCAGCACCTCGATCGCCTCCTCCAGCGACACTGTCTCATGATCCAGCTGACGTGGTAACGAGGCGTTGATGCCACCAAAGCGTAGGTAGTATCCGAAACGTCCCTTTTTGACGATGACGCCACCACCCTCAGGATGCTCTCCGAGCAAGCGTCCGTCCGATCCGCCCTGCGCGATGACGACCACGGCGCGATTGACGCCGATGCTCATGACATCGTCCTCTTCGCCAAGCCCTGCATACGCGCCGTCGTGCAGCAGGTAGGGGCCGAAACGCCCGACTCCCGCCTTGATCTCCTGACCCGTCTGCGGATGCACCCCCAGCTCGCGCGGCAACGAAAGCAAGGCGCACGCCCCCTCCAGCGTGATCGTCTTCGGGTCGAACTGCTTCGGCAGGGCTGCGCGTTGCGGTTTTTTTGTCTTGGTTTTTTTGGGTGCGTCTTTGCTTTTCACGACCGCTTCGCCGCGTTGAACATAAAGTCCGTAAGGTCCACGGCAGAGATACACGCCTAGGGAAGTGTTCGGACAGAGCCCCAAGGCATGAGGAAAGGCGATGTCGCCCAATACCGAGCCCTCTAGTGCTTCGTCGTCGGCAAGCCCGCGCGTGAAGCGGCAATCGGGGTAGTTGGCGCAACCGATGAAGGCACCATGTCTGCCGGGGTGGATTTCTAGCCGTCCCTCCTTGCATGTGGGACAAAGGCGCGAGGCTGCTGCGCCCTCCTCGTCTTTCGGAAAGTAGAGTTGCGCCCAGTCTGCGTCCAGCTGCGCGCGCACTTCTTCAGGCGAGAGGGACTCGCCTTTTTTCAGCGTTTCGTGAAACTCGCGCCAAAAGCTTTGGAGCGCATCGCGCCATACAGCTTCGCCGCCTGCGATCTTGTCGAGTTCTTCTTCCAAGCCCGCGGTGAAGTCGTAGTCGACATATTTCGTGAAG
>JABAAA010000187.1 GCA_014239005.1 Alphaproteobacteria bacterium
TGCAATAACAACAGAGAATGTGTATCTTTTGTGTCTTTGTTGATAAACGCGATCCAAAATTGAAAGAAAGATAAGAGGCTTGCAGGATGTCCGATGCTGTCAAATTTCGTTTAACAATAAACCATGAACAACCTCTTGATGCCTCTGATTTTGCTCAGAGTATTCAATCTTTAACAGATTTGCATGAAACATTTTCTGTTTCAATTTCTGGCAAAAAACCTAAACTTTTTATTAAAAAATACATGAAGGATCGATTGTAATAACTTTAACAAACGAATCTGACCAAAATCTATTGTTCTAACTTAAGCACCCGATGACGCGTTTACTGACGCGATGCAGAATCTTTGTTTTTTAAATACCGCTATCCATGGCAAACCCAGCTAACAAAGCGTGTGTTCGCCTCTGCTCGCCTGCGCTTCTTAAAGAGCGCGCTTCACAGAGACAAACACGCGCATCACAACAAATCCTATTCCCCCCCTCCGTCAACCTCCCCCCAAAAAACCGCCGATTTTTTACTTGCTTTTTTCCCCATTCTGCGCCAAAAAATCCTCACGTCCTCCCAATCCTCAACCTTCGGAGAAACACCATGGCAAACCAAAATCCCATCCCACACTTTTCCGTAGAAAATAATCCCCCCAAAGTCCTCGCTCATCTGCCCCCCAAAAACGGCGCAAACGGCAGCGGCGTCCAAGTCGTCGAACTCCACCCCATCTGGCTGCGCGAACGATGCCAAGACCCCCAAAACCTCGACCCCCTCACGCAACAAAGAACCTACGACCCTCACCAACTTCCCGAAAACCTCCAACTCACCGAAGCACGAAGCGAATCCGACAAAACCATCTTCCTCTCCTTCTCCGACGGATACCAAGGAACCTACAACACCATCGAATTCGTCCGCGACTTCGACGATAACGACGGTTGCCCAATACCACAATCATGGGACGCCTCCCTCGACCCCAAACCCACCGCCTCGTGGAACTCCCTCGACAATGACAACGCCATGCTCGAAGCACTCGAACAATTTCTCACCCACGGCTTTCTCATCGTCACCGATACCCCCACCGCAAAAAACTCGATCCTGCAAATCGCCTCCAAGTTCGGCTTCGTGCGAGACACCAACTTCGGCGCATACTTCGAAGTCTACTCTCGACCCGACGGCAACGACCTCGCATACACCGCACGCGCGCTCTTCCCACACACCGACAACCCCTATCGAAACCCCGTGCCCGGCATCCAAATCCTCCATTGCCTCGTCAACGAAACCTCCGGCGGACTCTCGACCCTCGTCGACTCGATCGAAATCGCCAACATCGTGCGCGAACAAGACCCCGAAGGCTTCCAGCTGCTGGCAACTATCCCCTTGCGATACCGCTTCATCGACAAGGACACCGAACTCATCGACCGCAGTCCCCTCATCTCGCTCAACAGCGTCGGAAACGTCGACGGCATCAGCTACAACTCGAAAGTCGATTTCCTGCCCCCCGCCCTGTCGCACGAACAGACGCTCACCTACCACCGCGCGCGCAAACATCTCATCAGCCTTTTCAAAGACAAGCGTTTCGAGTTGCAATTCCTCCTGAAAAAAGGCGAGCTCATGATGTTCGACAACAACCGCGTCCTCCATGGCAGAACCTCCTTCGACCCCAACGAAGGCATGCGCCAACTGCAAGGCTGCTACATCGACCGCGACGCGCCACGCAGCCTCTATCGCGTGATCTCCCGAAGGCTCGCGTCATGAGCTCCTCCCCAAAAGAGAAAGAGCAGGCAGCAGAGCAACACTCAGCGTCGCCCAAAACGGTCGCCTTCACGCAGATGAAGGACGGCACGAAAGAAGACTACGCCTTTCTCGACAAGCTGGAGCGCTCGTACCTGAAATCGCTACCCGATCGTCTGATGGCAACGATGTCGCTGTTAGAAGATGCGCTGGGCGGGTATCAAGTCAGCCGCTTGGAACACTCTCTGCAGACCGCGACGCGCGCCGAGACCGACGGTGCCGACAAGCAAATGATCGCCGCCGCCCTTCTCCACGACATCGGCGACCTTCTCGCGCCGATGAACCACGCCGAGTTCGCTGCCACCGTTCTCCAACCCTATGTGCGCGAAGAACTGAGCTGGGTAGTCGCCAAACACGGCATCTTCCAAAAGTACTACTACGCCCACCACTTGGGCGGCAACCGCGAAGAACGCGACAAGTTCAAAACGCACCGATGGTACCGCTCTTGCGCCGAGTTTTGCGAACGCTGGGATCAAGCCTCTTTCGATCCGAACTACAAGACGCTACCCTTGTCGCATTTCGAGCCTGTCGTGCGCGAAGTGTTCTCTCGCCCTTTGCCATAACCATAGCCGATGTTTGTTGCCTGTCCCCATTCCGCGATAGCTCAGTTGGTAGAGCAGGTGGCTGTTAACCACCGGGTCGCAGGTTCGAGTCCTGCTCGCGGAGCCTT
>JABAAA010000188.1 GCA_014239005.1 Alphaproteobacteria bacterium
AGCGGAAGGAAAAGGAAGGCGCAAGTCGCAAGCCCGCAACTCACCCCGCGCCTCGATGAGCTTCTCGCCGATGTCGATGCGCGCACCCAGCTGCGACAAGCCCCAGACATGCAGATCGAGAGGGCGCGCACCGATCCGACAACCTCCCGGCAGGAAGGCTTGCGCCCGTCCGAAACGCGAGAGCATCGGTCCCAAGAACAGCACGCCGGTGCGAATGTCACGCGCCAAATTTTCTTCGTCGTGCTGCAGGACACGCGGACTTCGTTCCATGCGCATTTCCAACACACCGGGCGCAACCTCCTCGATGCGCGCACCCAAGGCTCTAAGAGCTGCCGCCATCGCCACCGTGTCGTCCAAACGAGGAACGTTTTCCAAACGCAACAACCCCTCGCTCAACAGACCGCTCGCCAAGACGGGAAGAGCGGCATTCTTCGCCCCCGCGACAGGCACGCGACCCGCAAGCGGCACCCCCCCCTCGATACGCAGGAAGGACATCAGGTGCGATCCAGCCACTCGGTACGGTGAACATGGACATTGGCGACCAACCCTAAGGCGAACATCGCGGTCAGCATCGCCGAACCGCCGTAGGAGACCAACGGCAGCGGTACGCCGACCACAGGCAAGAGGTTCATCACCATGCCCAAGTTGACGAAGATGTACAGAAAGAGCGTCGCAGCAAGCCCTGCACTCAGCACGCGTCCGAACACATGTCTGGTCTTGAGCGCGGTGCCCATGCACAAGGAAAGCAGCACGATGTACAACCCGATCAACAGGCAACCTCCGAAGAAGCCCAGCTCTTCGGCAAACATGGCGAAGACGAAGTCGGTGTGTTTTTCCGGCAGGAAGTTGAGGTGCCCCTGCGTTCCTCGAAAGAGTCCCTTGCCGAACACTCCTCCCGACCCCAGGGCGATCTTCGATTGCACGATATGGTAGCTGCTGCCGAGCGGATCGCTCTCAGGGTTGAGAAAACTAAACACGCGCTGCTTTTGGTAGGGCTTGAGAAATGTCCACAGGACAGGCACCGAGAAGAGCGTCGCGCCTGCGCCGAGGATGAAAAAAAGCCATCGCAAGCCCGCCGCGAACAATGCCGCAACCCCCGTCATGAGCAGAATGAGCGCTGTTCCCAAGTCGGGCTGTCGCAAGATCAACAGGGCGGGAACGGCGATCACGATCACAGCGAGAAAGAGGAAGAAGAGCTCGCTGCCGCCTTTGGTCGCGTACGCGTTCGCCATGCGCGCGAGTGCCAGCACGAGAGCGATCTTGACGAACTCGGAGGGTTGGACAACGACGCCGATGTCGAGCCAGCGCGTCCCCCCCTTGGCACTCACGCTGTTCGGAGCGTACAGGGTTGCGAGCAGCAAGAGCAAGGCGAGCGCGTAGAAGATGTAGGCGGTTTTGAACCACAATCTGATGTCGGTCAAGGCGATGACGAAGATGAGCCCCACGCCGCAAACGAGGCGCAGCGCATGGTCGAAAGCCCAGGGCTGCCACGCGTTCGGCGCTGCCGAGTAGAGCATGGCAACCCCGATGCCGCTGATCGCGATCACCGTCGTCAAGAGAGCGTAGGGAAAACGTTGTAATTTTAATAAAAAGCCCACGCGTTCTCAACTCAACTCGTCGATGGGTTGCGGTCTTCGGTAGGAAGGCTCCAACGTCTTTTGGGCAAAGTCAAGGAAGTCCCTTGCGTAAGGAGCGGCAGTGCGCGCGCCGCTGCCACCATGCTCGATGACGACGGCGACCGCCCACTGCGGTGCGGCAACGGGAGCGTAGCCGGCAAACATGGCATGGTCGCGCCGCAGCCACGGCAGCTGGGCGTTGCTCAAGATTCCCTGCTGACGCTCGCGCTCGGAGATTCGACGCACTTGCGAAGTACCTGTCTTGCCCGCCATCGCGCGCGCTGCCAGGGGAATGCGCGCGGCGTAGGCGGTGCCGCGCGGATGGTTGACCACCTCGTCCAAGGCGGCGCGCATCACCGTGAGCGACGAGGGTGCGACGCCCAACGAGCGGAAGGGGGAGTCTCCTGTCGCGAAGAGTCGTTTGCGCGAATCGGGCAGAAAGGTGATTCTTGGTTCGACGGCGTAGCCCCCGTTCGCCAGCCGCGCCATCTGCACCGCCATCTGCACCGGCGTTGCCAGCACATAGCCCTGTCCGATCGCACTGAGCAGCGTGTCGCTGATGCGCCAGGGCTGTCCCCTGCGCCGCAGCTTCCACGCCTTGCTCGGCAAGATTCCGCTGCGTACGTCGGGAAGATCCAAGCCGAGCTTGCGCCCGTAGCCCAAGAGCTGGGCATACTTGTTGATCGTCGAGATGCCGAGCGTGAGCGCAGTGCGATAGAACCACACATCGCAAGATTCACGCAAGGCTTCGATCATGGCGAGCGAGCCGTGTCCCGATCGTCTCCAGCAGTGGAACCCTCTTCTGCCGTGCTGAATGCGTCCGT
>JABAAA010000189.1 GCA_014239005.1 Alphaproteobacteria bacterium
CGCGCGGCGTTTCGCGCTTCGACGACATGCTAACCCTGAAGCTGCTCTCCGCCTCCGAGCACTACGAAGACGCGGCGCTTGAGGGAATCGCGCGTCTCACGGCATTGACGCAGCCGCGGGCTTCGGTTGCCGTCGTCAAGATGGGAACGACGGTGGCGACGAACGCATTGCTCGAACGCAAGGGTGAGCCTACGTTGTTCGTGGTGGCGGCGGGCTTTCGCGATCTGTTGTTGATCGGCTATCAGACGCGTCCTGAAATTTTTGCTCGCCACATTCGCCGCGCGAAGCCGCTTTACGATCGGGTGGTCGAGATCGAGACTCGACGCGATGCGCACGGTACCTGTTGGAAAGCGCTGGACGAGGCACAGGCACGCGCCATATTGGAGCGGGCTTTTCGTGCGGGGTTGCGTTCTGTCGCCGTAGCCTTGCCGCACGCCTGCGCCTTTCCGCAAGAGGAGCAGAGGCTGGGTGCGCTTGCGCACGATGTGGGGTTTGAGCAGATTTCTCTGAGTTCGGAAGTCTCGCCTTTGGTCAAGGTTGTTTCTCGTGCCGATACGACGGTGTTGGATGCCTACCTTTCGCCTGTCGTGCGCGGCGATGTGGAGCGTTTAGGCTCAAAACTCTGTGGCAGCAAGCTTTTTTTCATGCAGTCGAACGGAGGACTGGTGGCGCGAGAGCATTGTCGTGGCAAGGATGCGGTGTTGTCAGGTCCCGCGGGCGGCGTCGTCGGGATGGTGGCAACGGCAGGGCGCGCGTTCGGCGCCTCTAAGTTGCGCCTGATCGGCTTTGACATGGGCGGTACTTCCAGCGATGTCTCGCACTACGACGGCAGTTTCGAACGTCGCGTCGAAACCGAGATCGACGGCATCAGGCTGCGCACGCCGATGCTGAACATTCGCACGATCGCGGCAGGGGGAGGCTCGATACTGTCGTTTGACGGATGGAAGCTGCGCGTAGGACCCTTGTCGGCGGGAGCAGAGCCAGGTCCCGCCTGCTACGCTCGCGGTGGTCCTCTGACATTGACCGATTGCAATTTGTTGCTGGGAAGAATTCAGGCGGCGCACTTTCCTCGGCAGTTCGGCAGCAGTGGCAACGAAGGGCTGGATAGCGCGGTGGTCGCACGCAAGTTTCGCGCGCTCGCCCAAAAAGTGGCGCAAGGAGTGGCGCAAGAGGGTAGAGAGGGAGTGGCGCAAGAGGGTAGAGAGGGAGGAGGAAGAGGAGAAAACGAGCTCTCGCCAGAAGAGGTGGCGGCGGGGTTCGTTGCCATCGCTAACGACAAGATGGCGCATGCGATCAGGGAGATTTCCGTAGAGCGGGGTTACGAGGTTTCGCGCTACACGCTGCAGAGCTTCGGTGGCGCGAGCGGACAGCATGCTTGTGCGGTTGCCGATCGCTTGGGAATGGAGCGGATTCTGTTTCATCCTTTGGCGGGGTTGCTCTCGGCTTATGGCATGGGCGAGGCTGCGTTGCGTGCGTTGCGCGAGGCGCAGGTGTCAAGAGTCTTCGACGACGATGCGGCGGAGCTGGTCGAGCGCGCGTGCGCACCTTTGGAGAAGGCGGCGCGGACACAAGTTGCCGGGCAGATGTCGGGCGGCGAGCGCGTTTCGGTCGTGCGCAAGGTACGCTTGCGCGCAGAGGGCAGCGACAGCACGCTGGAGGTTGTAGCAGCTTCCGTTGCTGCTATGCGTCGTGCCTATCGGCAAGCCTATCGTCGCGCTTTCGGTTTTCGCGCTGCGGAGGGCGAGCGGTTGGTGATCGATTCCGTTTCGGTGGAGGTTGTCGCGGAAAAGCAACGTCGTCGGCGTGCTTCGGTCGGGAGCGCGTCGGCATACACGCCGCGGGCTCAAGAGAGGGTGCCGCTTTATGTTGAGGGGGCGTGGCGAGATTGTCCTCTGTACGAGCGCGCTGGGCTGAAGGGGGGGGCGCAGATCACGGGTCCTGCGATCGTGACCGAACCTTCTTCGACGATCGTCTTGGAGGTGTCGTGGAAGGCGCGTCTCACGGCGGCGGGCGATTTGATCGCCTCACGCGTACGTTCTTCACGCGAACAACGTACGTACGCGCAAGTACGTACGATCGACCAAAATCGCCAAGACCACCAAGAGCACCAAGATCACAAGGCGAAGGACGAACAATCGCGCGCCGATCCTGTGTTGCTGGAGATCACGGGCAACCTGTTTCGTTCGATCGCAGAGCAGATGGGCTTGACGCTGCAAAACACCGCGCATTCGGTCAACATCAAGGAGAGGCTGGATTTCTCCTGCGCGCTGTTTGACGCCGAGGGCGAACTTGTTGCCAACGCGCCGCATATTCCGGTGCATTTGGGCTCGATGAGCGATGCGATCAAGGCGGTCGCACGGAAGCACGCGGCGCAGATGCGGGAGGGGGATGTGTATGTGTTGAACTCTCCGTACGAAGGGGGAACGCACTTGCCG